>JAZNWT010000141.1:0-6382 GCA_045593465.1 Clostridia bacterium | reverse complement strand
GCCATCCATAAACGGATGTATGGTTTCAAATTGTGCGTGTATGATTGCCGTTCTTACAAGAGGACGGAATTTATCACTTGGATTATTGATATATTCAATAAGGTTATTCATCAAACTTGGTACTTTGTCGGGTGTAGGAGGAATAAACGTTATAGAGTGTGTCTTATCATATTTGCCAATATAATTTTGCTCTTTTCTATATTCGCCAATCAGCAAAGGCTTACGGACATTGCCATGCATCAATGCTCTGTGAATATCGAAAAAGAACTCATCGGAAAAATCATGCTTTTTAAGGGTTTCATAACCCTTAACAGTTGCGAGATAGTAGTTGCTGACTTCGTTAAGATTTTTGTCTTTGTCATTTGGTACTATTTGATTTACAAGTACGCCGTCCAAAGTTGCCTGTGTTCCTTCAAGTTGGGAAGAAGCAAGAGCTTCTTTCTGCTGTAAGGTGGGCATAAACCATGAACTGTCAAGCTTACTGTCTTTAACTTTCTCTTTATATACTTCTAACTTGGTGGTAGCATCAATCAACTCTTCAAAAAAATATGTTTGATCTATAATTACATCATCAAGAGGTAATAAACTTGCGTTATAAGCAGTGTTCATAAAAGATTCCTCCTTCTCTACTCTACAGATTATACAACTATTTAAAACCAAAAGTCAATATTTTTGGTTTTAAAAAATTCAAAAAGATAAAAGTACAACCACAAAATGCCGTTTTTGAGAATAAGAATATCCCGGGTCCTTAAAATCCTGCTGTTAAAACCATGAATGATAATAAGAAATCACGGCAGGGAGATTGCTCTTCCTGCCGCTTTTAGTTGAACTTTAGTCTTTTGTTTACTGCTCAGAATATTCGCTTACCCCATGCGAAATTGGTTTTCGCCCAATTTCCGCAGGTGCTTATCATTACTTTGCCTTCGCTTGATGAGGCGTGCAGATATTTGTTGTTGCCGTACCAAATACCCACATGACCTATGCGTGTTGAGCCGGGATCATAGAAGAAAATCAAATCTCCGCGTTCAAGGTTATCCATGCCCAAAACCGTCGTCCAGCTTTCAACCTTTGAGAAACCGCTTGCACTCAGACGCCTTGTGCTTACGCCTATATTTTTAAGACAGTAATATACAAGACCTGAACAGTCGAATGAGTCGGGGCCTTCAGTTGAGTATATATAAGGCTTTCCAAGCTGTGCTTCGGCTATTTTGATAAGCGAGCTTACACTCGGACTCAAATTTGACGGCGACTCGGTAGGCATAGTTGTTTCGGTGGGCTTAACCGTCGGCGTTGCAGTTGGTTTGATTGTGGGTGTTGCCGTCGGTTTAACGGTCGCAGTCGGTTTAACGGTTGCCGTGGGTTTTGTTGATGCCGTAACTTTTGGCGTAGCAGTTGCCTTGGGTGTTTTTGTCGGCTTGGGGGTAGGCGACTTGGTCGGCTTGGGAGTCGGTGACTTGGTCGGCTTGGGAGTCGGCGACTTGGTCGGTGTCGGCTTAGGAGTGGGAGTCGGCGTCGGCTCAAAATCGGGATGATACTGTGCATACGGCGAATAGATAAGGTCGAGCGTTTCACTGTCTGCTATTCCCGTTGCGTTGAGAAGATTTATTTTTTGAAATTCTATCAATGCCGCTTCGGTAGCAGTGCCGAAATAGCCGTTTTGTTTTTCGGTATAATATCCAAGGTCGGTCAACTGCTTTTGAAGCAGAAGAATATCGTTTCCTTTATAACTCTTTGAAAGGGAATACGGTTTTGCGTTTTCCGAAAAGAGCACGGATTGTGTCAACTCGTCGGCAATACCCGTTTCTACCATATGGTGAGCATTTTGAAAACGTGAAATCGCCGCCGCTGTGGTTGCACCGTATGAGGTAGAGGGTTCATCGGAATCCATGAAGTCAAGCGACATGAGTCGTTCCTGCAAAAGTGCGACTGAATCAGCCTGATCTCCCTGCTGCAATGTTGCATACTTCGAAACGGGTTCGCTCGTTGCAGGTGCTGCATCAACGGTGGGCGAAGGTGTGCTTGTTAATGTTACAACGGCAGTCGTTGCAGGATCAGTGCCTATAAAAGCAGGTGCATTTATGTTCAGTGCCGCAGTAAAGAAGTTCACGCCTGCCATTGTAGCACCGAGTATGGGCGGCACAATAAGAACACCTACGGCAACAACCGATGCTGTTGCGATAAGCGGTGTCTTAAATCGCTTAATGAAAGACGAAAAAGCTTCTTTTTTATTTTTGTTTTCGATATTATTATCCATATTACGATTATAAAACATTTTTTTATAGGTTTCTACAATATACTGTCGAATTGACAATTTTGTAATAAATCCGATTATGCTGTATAATGTATACATGGCAATGATGACAGTTAATAAATTGAAGAAAATGTATTCGGACCGCACTCTTTTTGAGAGCGTGAGTTTTGAGGTTAACAAGCAAGACAGAATAGGTTTTATCGGTGCAAACGGTACGGGCAAAACCACTCTTTTCAGGTTGATTGCAGGGGAGGAGAGTGCCGATGAGGGAAATGTTCACATAGACCGTGACACACGCATAGGTATCATGTCGCAGATGACGGATAACGATGAGCTTACGCTTTATGAGTCAGTGCTGACTGCTTTTTCACATCTTATCCGCATGGAAGAAGAAATGGAAGAGATACTTGTTGCAATAGAAAACGGAGATAATGACCTTGAACGTTTAATAAAAAGGCAGCATTCGCTTCGTGAAAGGTTTGAAAACGAGGGAGGACTCACGTATAAAAGCCGTGCAACGGCGGCACTTATGGGTGTTGGTTTTAAAGAAGAGGAACATTCCAGAAAACTATCCGAATTAAGCGGTGGTGAACGAAATAAAGTTCAGCTTGCAAGGCTTTTGATGTCAAATGCAAACCTGCTGCTTCTTGATGAGCCTACAAACCATTTAGACCTGCAAAGCATACGTTATTTGGAGGATTATCTTAAAAATTATAACGGAGCTTTTATAGTTATTTCCCATGACAGATATTTTCTCGATAAGGTCACAAATTCCACAATGGAGCTTAAAAATGAGCGGATAAATGTGGGTGTGGGCAATTATTCAAGATATATGGAGCTTAAAAGCAGCGAACAGGAAACATTACGCCGAAAATACTTAAATACTCAGCGTGAGATAAAACGAATATACGGAATCGTCGAACAGCAAAGGCATTTCGGACGTGAACGCAATTTTATAACCGCCGAATCGAAATTGAAACAGATAGAACGCCTGAAAGCAACTCTTGTAGAGCCTGAAAAGGACACGGCGGGAATCAGATTTAATTTTACCGCAAAAGAGACGGGCGGAAATGATGTGCTCATTGCAAACGGACTTGAAAAAGCATATGACAGATTACTTTTCAAAGATTTGTCAATGCATATACGCAAGGGCGACAGAGTATTTATACTTGGGAAAAACGGTTGCGGCAAAAGTACATTATTAAAAATACTTACCAAAAAAGAAGAAGCCGATGCAGGCGGCTTTGAACTTGGTGCACACATAAAAACAGCATATTATGACCAGACAATGTCGCATCTCAATGAAAACAACACCGTTTTGAGTGAAGTGTGGGACGCATACCCCTCATATAATCATACACAAATAAGAAATGCACTTGCCGCATTTTTGTTTAAGGGTGATGACGTCAATAAAAGTGTGGGTATGCTGTCGGGAGGAGAAAAAGCAAGAGTACAGCTGTTAAAAATGATGCTGTCGGGTGCAAATCTGCTCTTTTTGGACGAGCCGACAAACCATTTGGATATACTTTCCCGTGAAGCACTTGAAAATGCACTTGATGAATACGGCGGAACGCTTATTGTGGTAACGCATGACAGATATCTTGTAAATCGTCTTGCAGACAGAATCCTTTACATGACCGAGGATGGGTTAACGGAATACTATGGCGGATATGATGATTTTCTGGAAGCATATAATGAGGATGTAAAAGAAGGCTTAAGAAAAGAAAAAGAAGCGAAACAGCTTCTTAATGAAGATAAAAAGGGTGCAAACCTTTATAAGGCTCAAAAAGAACAGCGTGCGGCACTTACAAAAGCAAAAACCGCTTTAAAACGCAATGAGGAAGAAATTGCAAAAAATGAAGCGGAGCTTGAAAAGGTTAATGAACAGCTCGCATCGCCTGAAATCGGCGCGGATTATGAAAAAGCGGCGGAGCTTTCAAACACCGCCGCACAATTGCAGGAAAGAATCGATATATTATATGAAGAATGGGTGGAGCTTTCCGAAAAGGTATCAGAGCTTGAATAAACCGTATAAGCTCAGAAGCTCACATTTCTCTGCGGCCTTCCACCGCTTTTAAAAGAGTCATTTCATCAACATATTCAAGGTTCCCGCCTATGGGTATTCCGTGTGCTATGCGTGTGACTTTAACTCCCATGGGCTTTAAAAGCCTTGAAATATATACTGCTGTTGCTTCGCCCTCTATATCGGGGTTTGTAGCGAGTATAACTTCAAAAGACGTATCGGGTGAAGCTTTTATGCGGTCAACCAATTCTTTTATTCGTATATCATCGGGACCTACTCCGTCCATGGGCGAGATAGCACCGCATAAAACATGGTACTTGCCCTTGAATTCACGGGTTTTTTCTATCGCAAATACGTCTCTTGCATCCTGAACTACGCAAATGAGACTGTCGCTTCGTGCATTGTCCGAGCATACGGAACATATGGTCTTGTCGGTATAATTTCCGCATACGCTGCAATGATGCACATTTTCGTGTGCAGACAGTATTGCCTCTGCAAGCTCGCGTGATGAAGTGTCGGACATTTCCAATATATGATATGCAAGCCTTTGTGCACTTTTTGTACCTATGCCCGGCAGACGGGCAAGGCGTGATATTAGGTTTTGTATAGGTTCTATATGCATTGTTTATTCAATCAGAAGCCTAAATTAAGACCGCCTGTGACCTTTGACATTTCTTTTGCGGTTGTTTCATCGGCAGTGCGTATAGCTTCATTTACTGCCGAAATTATAAGATCCTGAAGCATTTCGACATCATCGGGATCCACACATGCAGGGTCCAAAGTGATGCTCTTCAATTCTTTGCTTCCCAAAACAACGGCTGTAACAACGCCGCCTCCTACTGTTGCACTGAATTCACGCTGTGCAAGCTCGTCCTGCAAACGCTGAATGTCCTGCTGTGCCTTTTGTGCCTGTCTCATAAGCTGCTGCATATTTGCACCGCCGAAAGAAGGATAACCGCCTCTTGCCATAATGACCTCCAAAATTGTCTTTTACTTTATTATATTGTGATTATAACACGCACAAGATATACGGGCAAGTGAGCGGATTAAATACAAGATAAAAGATAGAACAAAATTCAAAAATATGTCATAAATAAGAGTAAATTCGGTCTGAAAATAACTAAATGTGATTAAATTTAATAATAATCAATTGACATAAAGCGTTAAGTGTTTTATAATTCAGTCATGTGACTATGAGTCATATTGTCGTGAGTTGGTATTTTGTTTATGTACAGCTTACGGTGGGCAATAAAATGTTTTAAGTTTCCCAGGTTTGTTGTGCTGTAGTAACATATGGTGCGGCGAGCGGAAGGAAAAGCAAATAACTTCATTTACAAAAAGAAGGAAGGAGAAAAAAATGAAAAAGTTTTTTGCAATGTTCTTGGTAGTGGCAATGGTACTTTCATTCGTAGCTTGCCAGCCCCAGGAAAACCCCACTCCTACAGCTGATCCCGCTGCAACAGCAGATCCCGCTGTAACAAAAGAACCTGTTGACACAAACGTAACAATCCGTTTCTGGCAGGCAGGTGGCGACACAGCTGATGCACAGGATACCATGAAGTCTTTGGTTGACGCTTTCACAGCTGAAACAGGCATCAAGGTAGAATACCAGACATATCCTTGGGGTGCTGATCCCCACCTTTCATTCCAGACTTCAATCGTTGGCGGCGATGTTGCTGATCTTTTGATCGTTGGCAGCCCCTTCGATTATCAGTTGGCATTGAACGGTCAGGTAGCAGCTCTTGACGAGTATATCTCTGACGAAGTTAAGGCTGACCTCCAGGGCGTTTTCGCAAACGAAGGTATCTTCCACGGCGAAGGCGAACTCGATGGCAAGTACATCTCCATGCCTCTTTACGGCGGCACACGTACAATCTACTACAACAAGGCTATCTTTGATGCAGCTGGCGTAGCATATCCCGATGAGTCCTGGACAATGGAAGAGTTCCTCGAGAATTCAAAGAAGCTCACAGGCGAATTTGAAATCGGCGGCGAAAAGAAGACTGTTTACGGCTTCGCAACATCCGCTAAGTACGCTTCCCAGTACCTCCCCTTCATTTGGGACTTCGGTGGAGAAATCCTCACACAGGACAACAAGTCGGATCGGA
>JAZNWT010000140.1:0-2662 GCA_045593465.1 Clostridia bacterium | reverse complement strand
GAGCGGCAGTTCCACTCACTGCATAAGGTGCACTGACCTTTACCTGAGCATTTCTAATACCGGCCGTTGTAAGTGCATTTATATACATCTGCGATGTGCACCAATTGATATTTTTTGTTGTTACGGAAAGTCCGTTGCCATCTTCTGTTGTAGTAATATAAATTGATGAAAGTGCAACATTGCCGATTTTCCTGTCGGGCACAACGCCTTCAAGATATTCTCTTTCTTCTTTGTTCGTTACCGTAAGTTCTTTTACGCTGTCCCTTTCGATGCCGAAATCCTCATATATTTTTGTTATCTGCTCATCATTCAAATCTGCACCGATGGTTACTCTGGAACCCGTTATTTCTTTAGCCGTGGCAACTGTCGGGAAAGAGGCCAACAGCATTATCGCCACAAGTATTATTGATATGATTCTCTTCTTCAAAATTCTTACCTCCGTTTTTAAGCATTGATATTATACCACTTGTACGCAAAAATGAGCATAATTATTTCGTATATGCCCTCACCCTAATATAATACTCATTTAGTGCTTTTTTATTCCATGAATTTTAAAGCAAATTTTATAGGATGATTTTCCTTTTTGGAATCATACGCACATAAAAAATACACAGCTCCTATGAAACCGTGTATTTAATACGTTGCTTTTTTATATTATTCAAGAACAATAGGATATACACCGCCGACTTTTTCTTCTGCCCAATATGAGCTTATTTCAACCTCAACAGGGCTACCGCTCGTAAGCTCGAAAACACGTGCAAATATCACGGAAACGCCCGGAGCAATTTCGGGATCAAATATTGCATCTGCCTCAACATCGTTTAAAGGATAGTCACTCTTTAATGCAACATGGTCCTGGAATAAATTGAGCATAAGTTCATTTGAGAAAACAATACTGTTTGCGGAATTATTTCTTACTTCAAGATATATTCTTATGCCGTCATTTCCTTCCATAAGCTTGATAACCTCACTGTCGATTATCGCTACACCCAATTCACCTATTGCACCGGCTGAAGAAAGTCCTTTTGCATATTCAGGTTCTTCAACAAGATCCACAAAATACGGATCGGGTTTTTCGGGTAAGTTATCAAGGTCGAATGTTTCGGTAATATAGAATGTACTGTCAATATCGAAAAGATCGTGATACGAAACCGTAACAGCTTCATCAAGACTGTTAAGTGCAACCACTTCCGTACATCTTACGCTCGTATTCGGGCGTATTGCCAAATCCGCAACGCCATCATAACGTAAAACAGACAAAGGTGAAACGGGATTTAATGACAAGTCACCCTGTGACGCTTGAAAATCCAGATTCGAATGAAGACTTGTAGTTTCTTCCGATATGTTTGTAGCTTGAATATATATCCTCAAAGCATCGTTGAAATCAGCATCTTGTGTAAGCTCTGCACCCATGAATTCAATTTTAAACCCGTTGATTGTGTTGTCTTCCGCAGGTTTAAAAGTAATCTCGGGAGGCATTGTAAGCTCGGGAGCCAAAGTTTGTATCGGCTCATCGGTCGGCGTGCATGCACAAAATGATAAAGCAAAAACAAAAGTCAATAAAATTGCAATGTATTTTTTCATGAATAAGTACCTCGCATATTTTTTCAAATACATTATATCCGATAGCCAAAAAAAAAGAAATGTGTTATTATAGTTTTATGAAGAATGTCATAATTTTTTTGCTTTTATTATCATTACTTGCAATGTCGGCAGTATCTTTTGCTCAACCCACCGTTGAACTGTCGGTTGAGCCATCTGTTTCGCCGATGAATACTCGAATACCAACCTATGCCCCACAGGAGCTTATATACTATGGTGTAAGCGGTGAACGCGTGGTTCGTGTGCAGTTAAGACTTCGTGAGCTTGGATATTTCAACTTCAAGCCCACAGGGCTGTTTCAGTCCACAAGTGCCGATGCCGCAAAGCGTTTTCAAACTTTTCAGCGTGATGAAAGCGGCAATGCCATAATTGCGGACGGCACAATAGGCGAGCAGTCACTTTCCATCCTGTTCACAAAAGACGCTGTCAGAAACACAATTTCAGCCGGTATTCCGATAGGTTCTTCGCTTGTCGGAACGCCCTCTGTTATCGGTATGCTCAAAGAATGGAATGAAGTAAAAACGCTGCTTGCAGAAGGTCAATCATATACGGTTGTAGACTTCAACACAGGAACACAGTTCTCATTAACCTATACAGGCGGCTTAAATCATGCGGAAGTCGAAGCCACCACTGCCGCCGACACGGCAACAATCAAATCTGTTTTCGGCAATGCATTCAGTTATTATAAACGCCCCGTTGTAATACTTTTAGGCGATAAAAAGATTGCCGCTTCGCTCCAGGGCTTCCCCCACGGTACGGACTCTGTTTCACAAAACGATATGGACGGTCACATTTGTTTGTATTTCCAAGGCAGTCTTTCCCACGTGGGTGCACTTCCCGATGCCGAGCATATTAACCTGGTTTACAAGGCGGCAGGAAGATGAGGTTGAAGTTATAAGTTATAGTGAATATTGAATAAGTTATGTTAAAACTGCCCATGGGCAGTTTTTCTTTGTAATGACTTTTTAACTGTTAATTCTAACTTATGACTTTAAGCCGCAGGCTTTACAATCCTTCCGAGTTTTGCTGTGCAAAACCCTCCTCCCTTTACACAAGGGAG
>JAZNWT010000139.1:0-3455 GCA_045593465.1 Clostridia bacterium | reverse complement strand
GCCGCCGCCGATACCGACCTTTACAAAGTCTGCACCTGCCTCTGCCAAGAAGCGGAAACCGTCGCGGTCAACAACATTACCTGCACCGATCTTCACGCTGTCACCGTAGGTTTTGCGAACAAACTCTATTGTACGCTTCTGCCATTCTGTATAGCCCTCCGAGGAGTCTATGCAAACAACATCAACACCTGCTTCCACAAGTGCAGGGATTCTCTCTTCATAATCCCTTGTGTTTATGCCTGCACCGACAACAAAACGCTTACTTGAATCAAGCAATTCGAGGGGGTTTTCTTTATGAGAATCATAGTCCTTTCTGAATACGAATGATACAAGTCTGCCCTCATCGTCGAGTATGGGAAGCGAGTTAAGCTTATGGTCCCAGATTATATTGTTTGCCTCTTTCAGCGAAGTGCCTTCACGGGCAAATATAACCTTATCAAGCGGAGTCATAAACTCCTTGACCTTTGTATCTTTATCCATGCGGCTTATACGGTAATCTCTGCTTGTAACTATACCCACAAGCTTACCGTTTGATGTGCCGTCCTCCGTAACTGCAACGGTGGAATGCCCTGTCTGTTCTTTTAAGAATATAACATCTGCAAGAGTTGCTTCGGGTGAGATGTTTGAATCACTTGACACAAAGCCTGCCTTGTAGGACTTTACACGGCGTACCATTTCAGCCTGATCCTGAATGGACTGAGAACCGTATATGAAAGATATACCGCCCTCTTTTGCAAGTGCAACAGCCATTTTATCGTCGGAAACAGACTGCATTATTGCACTTACCATAGGAACATTAAGAGTTATTTTGGGTTCTTCGCCCTTTTTAAACTTTACAAGCGGAGTTTTTAACGAAACATTGCTCGGTATGCATTCAGCAGAAGAATAACCGGGTACCAGCAAATATTCGCTAAAGGTATGCGAAGCTTCTTCATAATAATAAGCCATATTATGTCCCTCCGTTTTTTCTTTTTAGGAAAGCATCATCTTTGTGAGCGTTACAGGCTCTACATATTCACCGTCTTTATATACACGCATATTGCCCGAAGCAATTTCGTCGATAAGTATAACATTGCCGTTGTTTACGCCAAACTCAAACTTGATATCGTAAAGCTCAAGACCTTTTTCTGCGAGCTTGTCTGCAACAACCTTTGTTATCTTCTGTGTGAGTTCCTTTGTTGCTTCGTACTGAGCCTTATCCATTACGCCCAATGCTTCAAGACCTTCAGCTGTTACCAAGGGATCACCTCTGTTATCGTCCTTAAATGTCATTTCAACATATGCGGGAAGTGTTGCACCTTCTTCGATGTAATCGCCGTAACGGCGGAAGAAGCTTCCGACTGCTCTGTAACGGCAAATAACTTCAAGGCCTTTACCGAAGGGCTTTGCAGGAAGAACTTCCATTGTAGCATCTTCTACATTTGCACTTACATAATGTGTTGCAATACCCTGCTTTTTAAGCTCGTCAAAGAAAAGTATGGACATACGGAGGTTTTCTCTGCCAATGCCCTCTATCTGCAAGCCTACCGTGTTTGCACCGGGATCAAAAACGCCGTCTGCTCCCGTGCAGTCATCTTTAAACTTGAGAAGGTAATTACCGTTATCAAGTGCGAATACATCTTTTGTTTTTCCCTTGTAGACCTCTTTCATTTTATTATCCTCCTTAAAACTTAAAATTATATTACTTAAAATATTTTACGGCTGACTCAAACATACCGATTGTATAGTTGCCTTCTACATTCTTGTAAAGGTTTTCACCTACACGCTCTGCATGTCCCATCTTGCCGAATATTCTTCCGTCGGGTGATGTTATGCCCTCTACCGCACAAACGGAACCGTTGGGATTGAATGCCACATCGTAGGTGGGGTTGCCGTCAAGGTCACAGTACTGTGTTGCAACCTGACCGATTTCAAAAAGCCGTTTCAACAGTTCTTCATCGCATATAAATCTGCCTTCACCGTGCGATATGGGTACATTATACACCTCGCCTACCTGCGTTGCATACAGCCAAGGTGATTTATTTGATACCACACGGGTTCTTACAATGCGTGATTGGTGTCTGCCGATTACATTGTAAGTGAGCGTCGGGCAGGATACGTCCGTTTCCCTTATCTCGCCGTACGGTACAAGACCTAATTTAATAAGTGCCTGGAATCCGTTGCATACGCCGCACATCAAGCCGTCACGGTTTTTGAGCAATTCATGTGTTGCTTCCGTTATTTCGGGATTTCTGAAGAATGCGGTTATAAACTTGCCGCTTCCGTCGGGCTCATCACCTCCGGAGAATCCGCCGGGAACAAATATCATCTGCGAACGGGAGATGAGCGATGCAAAAGCTTCAACCGACTGTGCAACATCGTTTGCACCCAAATTCTTGATAACAAGTATCTCTGCTTCGCCGCCTGCTCGCTCTATTGCTTTTGCGGAATCATATTCGCAGTTTGTACCGGGGAATACGGGAATTGCTACCCTGGGCTTGCCGCTTATAAGTGCCGCCGCTTTCTTAAACTCGGTATTTGTATAAAGCTTGTTTTCGATTTTCTTATTCTCCATTGGTATATTGCAGGAGAATACGCTTTCAAGCTTGTCCTCATATATCTTGCAAAGCTTTTCAAGCTCTACCTTTTCATCCTTATAGGTTATGGTTCTTTCTTCTTCTACCCAACCGAGCTTTATGCCGCCAGTGCATTTTGCACATACATCTTCTGCAAGCTCAAGTACGAATGCACCGTAATTATAGCCGAATATATCTTCTTCACTGACTTCTTCTCTGAACCTAAAGCCAAAGCCGTTGCCCATGCACATTTTCATTACAGCTTCCGCTACGCCGCCGTAGGTGAGCGTGTATGCACTGACTACCTTGCCTTCTTCTATGAGCGTATGCACTGTTTCGTATACGCTGTTGAGGCTTTCCGTTTCGGGTATTCCGTTTTTGCCATATTCGGGCTTTAAGAGAACGACCTTTGCACCTGCTCTCTTAAATTCGGGCGAGATTATTTTGTTTGTATCGCCCATTGTTATAGCAAATGATACCAATGTGGGAGGAACATCGAGCTTTTCAAATGAGCCGCTCATTGAGTCCTTACCGCCTATTGCCGCTTTTTTAAGTGCTATCTGTGCATCAAGTGCTCCCAATAGTGCCGCAAACGGCTTGCCCCAACGGGCAGGCTCTGCAAGCGGCTTTTCAAAGTATTCCTGGAATGTGAGATAGCAATCGTCCAAGGGTGCACCCGAAGCTACAAGCTTCGATACCGATTCTACAACTGCCAAGTATGCCGATGTGTACGGATCACACTCTGCAATATAGGGATTATAGCCCCATGACATAACAGAGCATGAAGTTGTATCACCCTCAAGCACGGGGAGCTTTGCCGCCATTACCTGTGTGGGAGTAAGCTGATACTTTCCGCCAAAGGGCATCAATACCGAGCCTGCACCGATGGTTGAGTCAAAG
>JAZNWT010000138.1:0-12712 GCA_045593465.1 Clostridia bacterium | reverse complement strand
GTCAAGAGAGGGCAAGCTTCAAGTTGAGCTTGCACAGTTAAAATACCGCCTCCCCCGTCTTTTGGGGCAAGGTCTTGTGCTTTCCCGTCTCGGCGGCGGCATAGGCACAAGAGGGCCGGGCGAAAAAAAGCTTGAAATAGACCGCAGACGCATACGAAGAAGAATATTCGAGCTTGAAGAAGAAATAAAAGAAGTCACAAAACAGCGTGAGCTTCGACGCACATCAAGGGATAAAAACCATACGCCCGTGGTGGCACTTGTAGGTTACACAAACGCAGGCAAATCCACGCTTTTAAATCTGCTTTCCGCTTCAAACGTTACCGCGGCGGATATGCTTTTTGCGACGCTTGATCCCGTGCTTCGCCAAGTAACATTGAGCGGCGGCACGCAGATACTTCTTTCCGATACCGTAGGCTTTATAAACAAGCTTCCGCACGACCTTGTAAACGCATTCAGGTCAACTCTTGAAGAAGTAACAAATGCAGACCTCATACTGCACATTATCGACTCTTCTTCTAATTATTACGAAACGCAGATGCGTGTTGTTGAGGAAGTGCTTGCATCCTTGGGCGTTATCGAAACAAAGCGTATAAACGTATACAACAAAATGGACGCACTCACCCCCGAACAGGCGGAGGTGTTCAAAGCACGCCCCGATTCGGTCATGATAAGTGCCCTCCATTCAAAGGGCATAGACGAGCTTTCACAGGCCATCGAGCGTGAACTGTCCGAATTGCACACAACAATAGATGTACTTATTCCCTACTCAAAATACGAAGTAGTATCAATCATCAGAAGCGAAGGAAAAATAATCGAAGAATCCCACGAGGAGGGCGGCACAAAAATAAAAGCACTCCTGCCCACCGAAGCACTGTGGAAAGTAGAAAATATGTTGAAGAAGTAAAAGCAAAAACAGCCCGTAAAGGCTGTTTTTCTATGTCTTAAATATCTTCAAGCAATTTGCTTACGCTTACATCAAGCACTTCAGCTATCAAAAATAATGTGCTTAATGATACTCCTTTTACCTTAGTTCCGTTATTTGCTTCTATTTGACTTATAAAAGACCAGCTCTTGCCCAATTTTTCAGCAAACTGCTCTTGTGTAAGACCTCGCATTTTTCTATACATAGCTATTTTCAGTCCTAACATTCTGTACTTTTCACGATAACATTCATTCATCATATTAAACCTCTCAAAACTATGCTATCAAAAGCCAGATATATTTTTTACTCGCTGCAAGCATTTTTTTATTTACTTTTGGCGAGTATAGTTATATTATTAGCATATATTTCTATCTTTTGGGTTAAGCATTGCCATTTTCATGGCTATTATATCCAAAAGCCAAACCTGAAATGTTCTATAATTGGGTAAACATCGACCATTGTATTTCACCTTACTCTAACGAAATAGTTAAATTCGACATCAAGGTAAAGCAATCCGGAACTTTGGGTGTAAATTTAGAAAAAAGCTTTGCTCGTGATGGAAGCGACAATGTAGTTGAATTATATTCATATCCCGTCGAAATATCAGCTCATGAAAGCAGCATTGCTTTAAACGAAAACAGCAGTTGGAAAATCAACAGTGAGCAAGGTTACTTGTTCATGCTGAAACAAACCGAAGCACATTTGTATTCCGTATTTTCAAACCTCGCTAACGGCAGTTTCATTGTAACTGATGATTACGGTAACATCATTAACGACGAATCTGATTTTGTTGGCACGGGCTTTAGAATATTTGCATTAGACGCAGACGGAAATATTACATCGGAATCACTCACAATAATCCTTATGGGTAACATAAACGGTGACGGCAGAGTGAATTCACGTGATATTGCTTCTATCCAAAAAGCACTTTCAACAGGTTCAGAAATGACAGACATTGCCTTTGCTGCATCGGACATTAACTCCGACAGCAGACTTAATTCACGTGATATTGCAAGTCTGCAAAAATTGATAGTATCCTAAAACATAACCTACACAAAAAGCGGCGATTATCGCCGCTTTTTTATGTCAATTCTTGAACTTTTTAATAACGATGTGTCGGTTTTATTTACGCTTTTGCTTGCGTCATGTACCATGATAATTGATTTTTTATGCTTTTTTGCAAAGGATTTCTTGTTATGCAGACTTCAACTCATAATTTAATCAAAAGAACGGCATGTGTTTTTCTTGCCCTTTTATGCATTATGCTCATTCTTTTTTCGGGCAAAACTGCTTCTGCTCAATATGATTATTCCGATTTTGCAAACGGTACGGATACGGCTTTTGTTTCAAATACCGAATACTTTATAAACGCAGACGACGAGGACAAGCTTTATGCTTACATGGGCAATAAGGCAGAATTGATATTAGATGAGCACATTATCACTCTTATTGAACATAATACTCTTATTTATCTTGTGATTTACCGCAATGATTCAAGCTTGCTTGCAGTATACGACACAACAAAGGCAACATTTGATACGCTCCTTGAATTTGACGGTATAATAAATTCGATTGCAAGAAGCGAGAACATTATTTATTATGCTTCAAACGGCAATATAGAATTTTATGATACCGATTCAAAAACCAGCGGCACATTTAAAGCCGATTCGAATATTCAGTTTATATATTTCAGCGATGCTGTAACACTTAAATTTTTTGACGGTACAAGCATTAAGGCAATAAACCTTGACGGCAAAACCAATTTGCTGTTTGACACCGAGGAGAAAGAAAATGCGAGCGGCGAAACTTCAACCTACAAGCCAAGGCTCACCGCTCCCGACAGGCATGATCCGTATTACACAACACTCAATCCCCTCCACAGAGGCGGCTACGGCATGGTAGATAACGGCGGCAACTGTACTTGCTATGCTTACGGCAGATCATATGAAAACTTGGGCTATGATCCACAGCTTTGCACACGTGCCGCAGGAAAATGGTATGCCTACAACAAAGCCGAGGGGCGTTATGCATACGGAGATGAGCCTGCTCTCGGTGCGGTTGCCGTATGGACAAAAAGCGGCGGCGACGGGCATGTTGCCGTTGTTGAAATAATAGACGGTGATACCATAGTAACTTCCGAATCGGGTTGGCAGACTTTCTATTTTAAAACGGTCACACGAAGTTTACTGGATTCCGATTTGAGTGCAAGCTCTGCATATTCGTTCCAAGGCTACATATATGTTATGGGCTTCTCCACATCGGAAAACGGCGAAAACACAATAAAATTCGATTCTCTTACCCTGCCCGTCACCATAACGCAAGGCTCGCCTTTTTCACTTAAAGGAAGCATTATTTCCACATCTTCAAGGCTCACGGGTATTTCCGCCGCAATAACCGACCTTGACGGCAATACCATAATTTCAAAAGAAATTGAGGTTGATACGTTTGTTTACGAGCTCAACGGTTCGGAAATAGATTCATCCATAACATTCGGCATTTTGACTCCCGGAATATATATTTTGCATTATAATGCCGTAACCGAGAACGGTATTACAGAATCCGTGATGCAAGGCTTTGTCGTAGAACCTGCCCCCTTACCGCTTGTTGGTGATATAAATGCTGACGGCGAAATAAATTCGAGGGATATTGCAAGGCTGCAAAAATACTTAGCTGATTTGAATACCGAATCCGAAATTCAAGCCGCTTACGATGTGGACTCAAACGGCAAACTCGATTCAAGAGATATTTCCAAGCTTCAAAAGCTTATTTGGGAAGCCGAATAAGGTGCGGCCTTTCGAAGAAGTCTGCTTAGGACTTGTTCGAGATAATCATACAAACATTATTTTCAGCAAGCAGAAAAAACCAACATCATCAGTTGGTTTTTTTATTATTTATTCAATTTAAGCAAACGCCAAATTACTTAGCTGCGGCGTACTTAACCGTCAACTGAGCCTTTTTGCGGGATGCTGCGTTCTTGTGGATAACGCCCTTTGATGCAGCCTTATCTACCATGCTTACAGCGTTTGTGTATGCACCGTCCAAAGCGGACTTATCATCACTTGCTGCTACCTGCTCGAACGACTTAACAGCCGTCTTCATGCGGGAAGTAATCATACGGTTACGAAGGTTCTTCTTTGCTGTTACGCTAACGCGTTTTAATGCTGACTTATGGTTTGCCAAAACTGTTTCACTCCTGTCTTTTTTCTCGAACATTCGAGATTATATCATGCTCTGACGTTCTTTGCAAGCAAATTTATCAATAATAATTCTCTTTTTTGCAAAGAATATTTTTAAACAATACTTTTATAATCAAAAAGGAGACGCATTATGCCCATATACACTGATTTGGCACTTGAATCAAGAGAGCTTAACCCCAATATCGACGGAGTAAGCGAAGAAAGCAAAAACCTGGGACGTATACAGGTGACACGAATAGGCATAGACACCGATGAAGCCGCCAAAAAGCTTGAAAAACAGCGGGGAAACTATATAACGCTCGATGCCCCCGAGCTTTCCGCACGCCCTTTGGACTTGTTTGAGGAAATGACAGAAACGCTTTCGGACGAACTTATGCAGTTCACCGACAAATTAAAGGAAGATGCAACAATTCTCGTTGTAGGCTTGGGCAACCGTTACATAACGCCCGATTCTTTAGGTCCCAAGGTTGCAGAGCAAATATATGTCACACGTCAGATAACAACATATCTCCCCGAAGCAATGGATCACCCCGTAAGAGCCGTCTGTGCCGTTTCTCCCGGCGTTATGGGTGTAACAGGTGTGGAAACCCTTGAGATAGTAAAAGGCGTTGTAAGAAGCATACAGCCCGATTTAGTGATAGCCATTGACTCACTTGCATCAAGACGCACCGACAGGATATGCACCACACTTCAGCTTACCGACACAGGCATAAGCCCCGGCTCGGGCATCGGAAACACACGAGCCGGCATAAATCAGGAGGTTTTGGGTGTTCCCGTTTTGGCAATAGGAGTTCCGCTTGTTGTATTTGCTTCAACCATTGCAAAGGACACAATAAGCATGATAGCCGATGAAACGGGACTGCACCGTGATGAAGAAAAGCTTTTAAACCTTGCCGATAAAGTAATAAACGAAAACATAGGTCCAATGATAGTCACACCCAAGGACATAGACAGCGTGGTTGCAGATATGGCAAAAATAATCGCCGACGGGATGAACCGTGCCTTTTTTAAAGAGAGCTATGATGAAATACGCTCACTGATTGCCTGAGACTTTCATATTATACGGCTCCTTTGCATAACCTTTTTGTGGAGGAGCTTTTAATATGCAAAAGAGACGTATTCGTATTTCACAAAACAGCATAACATTTAAGCGTCATGCTTGGCTGATGTATGTATCGGCAATATTCGTCTGTATATCGGTTCTGTTCATTCAAAGCCTTGTAAAAGACGGCAATGATATTTTTTTCGAGCTTATTTCATTGAAGGTACCGTTCATATACGGAATAGACGACCTTGAAAAGCTCGATACTTCAAACTCACAAGCAAAAAACGATTCATCTTCCGAAAACAAACTGCTCATTGAGCTTTTGGGCAAAAGCGAAATTAAAAGTCTTTCCGTAAAAAACAGCCTTGCTCCCACGATACTTATATACCATACACACGCAACGGAGGCGTATACCCCCACCGACGGTTATGAATACAAAAAAACAACCGCATGGCGTACCGATAACAATGACAGAAACATTGTTGCGGTTGGAGAAAAGCTTTGCACGCTTTTAAGCGAAAAGTATGGTTTTACCGTGATACACGACACCACAAACCATGAGCCTCCGAAGCTTTCGTCCGCATATTCACGCTCTGTTGTTACAATGGAGGAGTATAAAGAAAAATATCCGTCTATAAACGTATTCATTGATGTTCACCGTGATGCTTACGGTAAGGACGAGGGCGGAATGGAAGATGTTGCAATAATAAACGGCGAAGAATGTGCAAGGCTTATGTTTGTTGTAGGTACAGGCGAAGGTGCCACGGGAAGCGGCTTTGACGAAATGCCCGATTTCGATTCAAACTACGCTTTAGCCGAGCAGATAACCGCTTGTTTAAACAATATAAACTCAAACCTTACACGCAAAATACGTGTCAAGACAGGACGCTACAATCAGCATATAAGCAATCAGTGCCTTTTGGTTGAAGTAGGTCATAATGCAAACTCACTTGAGCAGGCATTAAACAGTGTTGACCATCTTGCCGCCGCCATTGCTCAGTCACTGACACAGCAGACCGTAAAACAGCTTGATTTTTCGGCTTAAAAGTTGACAAAACATCTTTTTGGTAATACATTGTTATACTGTACCTATTGATAAATTACAAAGGAACAGTAATGAGAATACAATTATCCGACCATTTTTCATATTCAAAACTCTTACGCTTCACGCTTCCGTCAATAATAATGATGATATTCACATCTATATACGGAGTTGTTGACGGGATTTTCGTTTCCAATTTTGTGGGCAAAACATCTTTTGCGGCAATAAATTTGGTATGGCCGCTTCTTCAGGGCTTAGGTGCTGTCGGTCTTATGATAGGCACAGGCGGAAGTGCCCTCGTTGCAAAATTATTGGGTGAAGGCGAAAACGAAAAGGCAAATCAAACATTTTCAATGCTTGTTTACGCTTCCTGCATAACAGGCGTTGTGCTTTCTGTCTTTGCTTTTATTTTTATGGAGCCAATAGCCATAGCATTGGGTGCAGAGGGTGACATGATAGCAGACTGCGTTTTCTACGGGCGTATTCTGCTTCCTGCATTGACTTTCTTTATGCTGCAGGCAGAGTTTCAAAGTTTTCTGATTGCCGCTGAAAAGCCGAATTTAGGGCTTAAAATAACGGTTGCCGCAGGTCTTATGAACATTGTGGGCGATGCACTTTTTATAGCCGTATTTAAATTGGGGCTTTTCGGGGCAGCATTGGCTACCGCTTTAAGTCAGCTTATAGGCGGTGCGGTACCCCTTTACTATTTTATCTCCGATAACGACTCGCTTCTGCATCTTGGAAAAACAAAATTTGATTCAAAGGCACTTTTTAAAAGCTGTACTAACGGTGCTTCCGAAATGACTACTAACCTTTCAATGTCAATCGTTTCAATGCTTTACAATCTTAAGCTCATGCAATTGGCAGGTGAAAACGGAGTTGCGGCATACGGTGTAATAATGTATTTAAACTTTGTTTTCGTTTCAATATTCATTGGCTATTCTTTGGGTGCAGCACCTATTGTAAGCTTTAACTTCGGTGCTCAAAATCATACCGAAGTGAAAAGTATTTTTAAAAAGAGCATGATTATACTTGTAATATGTTCTGTTTTGATGGTACTTACAGGCGTTATCAGCTCCTCCCCCCTTTCTTCCGTATTCGTGGGATATGACAGTACTCTTTTTGAAATGACAAAACGCGGAATGATAATATACTGTATATCATTCCTGCTTGCCGGAATAAACATATTTACTTCCTCTTTTTTCACGGCACTCAATAACGGTATAGTTTCAGCCATAATTTCTTTTTTGCGGACGCTTGTTTTTCAAATAGCCGCAATATTTATCCTCCCTATTTTCTTCGGGCTTGACGGCATATGGTTCGCCGTAGTTGCGTCCGAAGGAGCATCATTGATAGTTTCACTGTTCTTCCTCGTTATAATGAGAAAGAAATATAATTATTAAGAGCCGACATTTTTTCTTGTCGGCTCTTATACATTATTGGCGGTTAAGCTTCGCGATAAGTTCATATCTGCTGTGAACATTCGCTTTTCTGTATATGTTCTTTGTATGGTCTTTTACGGTATGCTCGGAAATGAACAACATTTTTGCGATGTCTGCATTGCTGTAACCCTCTCCTATAAGAAGCGAGATTTCCTTTTCACGCTTTGTCAGCAAATCAAGCACATTCTCATTATGTTCTTCCTTGATAGATTCAGCTTGTGATTCAATAATTTCAGTCTCGGAAGCAGATTCTTCTTCGGATTCTTCAATTTTCTCATTCGTATTATCGGTGAGCTTTCGCTTCATGGCATATATGAGATACGGTTCGGTTAATACAAATATAAACGCCAAAATTACCACTATTACAAGATATGAAAGATTTATAAGCACAACCGATTCACGGAAAACTTCAACAATAACAGATTGAACTATAACAGCAAGCATTGCAAGTGCAATCAAAGCAGGAGCAACATATTTTGATGGATAACCCTTTGTTAGAAGTACGCCGAAAAGCGGCACCAGAGAACACGCCGTCAGTCCTGCACCCATGAAAACGCTGGCTACAACACCTAATTTCGGCACATATTCCGAAATCAACAGCAAAACATAGCCAAAAAGCGTAACGCCGATTACAAACGGCATAAAGTTAATTGGGTGCTTATCGGTAAGTCTGTATATCAAATATACCAACAGACCACATACTGCACAGCCTATATAAAAAGCAACAACACCATTCTTAAACTGTGCTGCCGCCGCAGGTCCTATTACGCCAAGCAGTGACGATAAAAGTGATAAAAAAAACACGCCTATGAAAAACCTTTTTGGCAAAATCAAGCCATCGCTTTTTTTTACAAATCTCGGACAAGACGAAGACGGCATTTTAAAGAGAAATACTATCAACAAAACAAGCATAACTACCGTGAGCACACGAAATGTTGAAAATTCTATTTTTTTAATATCGTTTTGTATTACAGCTATCGCAATATCAGCTATAGCATATGAAACCAAAAGATGCTTTATTGCACTTTTTTCCGAAAAATAGTAAACGATAGTTGCTGTTTCAAAGCCTATCATAAAGCAACAGCAGAAGCAATGAATGTATATAAGAAGCTTTAAAATGTCCGTTGAAAACGGGAAGAAAAAACCGATTGCCATTATAAGAGCAATTATTGCCGATATTCTCGATAGGCGTATTACCCAAGACGGCAGAAATACCATTACCGCTATTGATAAAACATATCCTGAAATTATCAGCATTGTAATATTATCCATTGATACGGGAAGTGGTGTTCTTCCGTCTATATTTAACGACGGGCCGACAAAATATATAAAGCCCATCTGCCAAACGGCAAACATAGCAAAACATAAAAGCTGCCACATTGGTAAGTCTTTTTTGATTTTTTGATTTTCAGACAACACTTGATAAGACATCGTATTTATCACTCCTTCTCATGACAAATCACAAAAGAGCATTTCCCCCCCTTGTTTTTCTTATTGTAATGCAATTCCCACCCCGAAATCAACCCATACCCCCCCAATATCCCCCCATCGTGGGATATATAATCAACCTGTTTTTTTCTATAATTACGTTTGTTGGAGATTATCATTTTATAAACTGTAATTTCACAATCAAATTTTAGGGAGGGATTGTTATCGGCTTTTTAGAACGAGCCATAAGAAATGGCATAAAAAAAGGTGTCGGTGATGCAATAGGCAACGCCGTAAAACAAGCAGTCGAACCTGCAGCAACAAACCTTGCGAATAAAGCAGCAAGTCATATAGACCAAGCGGCACAGAATGTTTCTCAGGCACAAGAAGCTACTCGGCAGCAAAGACAGTCAAGTGCTTTTGAAGGAGCATTTGCAAATCTTGAAAGAGCGGCTCAAGGTTATGCAACTCAAGCGGCAAAAAACATAAAATTGTGTCCAAACTGCGGTGAAGCGGCAAAGTCAACCGAAAAATTCTGTCCCCACTGCGGAAGCGAGCTTGGGGAAAAGACAATTGCAGATGACTGTATCTGCACTTCATGCGGCACGCAGAACAATATAGGCGTAAAATTCTGTACTTCGTGCGGTACAAAGCTTCCTGCCGCAATCGCCGAGGAGCAAGCAGCAGCTAAGAAAAATGCACTTGTTATGGCTCAGTGGGATGAAAAGCTTCCGCAATATCCCAAGTGGAACTGCGGCGGCACTGACTGGGCAATCGACGATTACGATACGCATTTCGTTTTTTATGCAAGATTCAAGGATAATCATAACGCCGCAAGGCAAGCGGTTGAACAATATCGCCAATTACTTTTGCAAAACGGCTTCCGTCAGGCAGGACAATATCCTCGCATTGAAAATCTTTACAAGAAAATTGACAGTGTTTGCTATCATGTAGATACCGAGCACTGCTTTGACGGTGACGGAGATTGTCCGTGTATTGGTTTTGACATTTCAGAACCCTATGGCGGATTTGATTATGTAAAGAAGGAAGCTCCGAAGAAAGTTTCTTTCCGCGACCTTTTCAATATCTGATTTTTTGGAGGAAAAAACAATGAAAAAATTTTTGGCAATCCTTTTAGCACTTACAATGGTATTTTCGCTTGTCGGCTGCGGCGGCGGCAAAACCGCTTCTAACAAGCAGGCTATAATCGGCACTTGGAAAGCAGTTGATACAGAAACCGAGACAGAATACGGTCTTGGAATGGAATTCACAAAAGACGGTAAACTGCGTTACGGTCTTACAGAAGATGTTATCAATGCTCTTGTTGAAAGCAATAACTCCGATGATGACTCTGACGATGTTATGGCAGGTCTTGATATGCTAATGTCAATAGAGTACGAAATCAAGAGCGATACCGAAATGAAGATAACAGCAAGTGCAATGTTCGGTCTTGCTAAAGAATCCAACACCGTAGAATACTCACTCAACGGAGATACTCTTGTTTTTGACGGTGCAACATACACCCGTGTGAAAAATTGAGTTCATAAAAGCTGAGGTTTAATCATGAAAAAGTTTTTAGCAATAATTTTAGCACTTACAATAATACTTTCTCTTGTCGGCTGCGGCGATAAAGATGTTGCAAACACCGATACAGGCAAAATAAACGATAATGCAGCAATAACGCAGGACAGTGAGCTTATAGACGAAATGCCCGAAGAAAGCTTCAGCGTTGAGATGGTGGACTACTACCTTAAACGCAAGCTTGGCATAAGCGTAAATGACATTGCTCCTTCATGGGAATATACCGTTAAGGATTACTGTGCATATGCCGATGATCCTACAAGCAGCTACGGTCATGCGGTTATAGAGTTCACACGCAACGATACCGAAGTATTGAATACCGATTACAATGAATGGCTTGAAAAGGTATTTGCCGCAACAGCAAGCATATCTGATGACGGCTACAACATCATTGGTTATGAATTTGCTTCCGAAGGTGAAGACGCATCTTCTCAAACAACCCTCGAAGATGCAATGAGCGGTTTTCTCAACGGTTGGGCATTCAAGCTTGACGATATATTCATGGTCGTATATGTTTCAAGAGAATATGATAACAATAAAGACAGCACAACCGGAAACCTTTTCTACTACGATGGCGTAAAATTCGATGTCGGCATGGGCTTACAGAAAAGCTTCAGCGATACAATGAGCGAAGCAGAGAACTATCTTGAAGAAAACGAAGATGAAATCAAAGACGCAATAGATGATTTTTTGAATTAAATGTTCTTTTGCATCATACATGAATAAAAAGGAGGAATAAATCATGGAAAACAAATTCACGGAACTCAATAACACACCCGACACTACTGCCGAATTTTCACCCGAGGATATTGTGCAAAACAAAGCAATGGCTATACTCGCCTACTTTGGTCCCTTGGTACTTATCCCTATATTTGGGGCAAAGAACAGTAAGTTTGCACGCTATCACTCAAACCAGGGCTTAGTCCTTTTACTCGCAGAAATCGCATATTCAATAGTAGCAAGCATATTGAGCAGCATACTGCTTGCTATTTCATGGAGACTTTATTTCCTCAGCAGTATATTCAGTCTTGTAAGCCTCATTTTCCTCGTTCTTGCAGTAATAGGCATAATCAATGCGGCAAACGGGAAAGCAAAGGAATTGCCCATGATCGGCAAATTCAAGCTTTTGAAATAATAATTCCGCACACAAACAAAACCACTGGTTCAACCAGTGGTTTGCTCACCCTTATAAGGAGTTAATGCTTGCCTTAGCCACTAAAAGGAGCTTCTGAATAATATTATCACATCACACGCACCGTCACCCGCAAACGGGGGTAGGTTAGAGCTTTCTCAGCTCCCTCTGATGAGGGAGCTGTTGAGCGTTAGCGAAACTAAGGGAGAGATAATGACAACTACCCCTCCGTTTATAACTTCTTAGTCTGCTCAACCCCAACTATTGACATTGAGCCATTGTTTTATATTCTCTTATCTGTGCGACTGTACTGCTGTTTTATCTTTAAGCAATACGTCATGAGCACCGCCCTCAACAATACTTACGGAAGAAACAAGTGTAAGCTTTGCCTTATCACGAAGCTCCTCGATTGTGAGTGCACCGCAGTTGCACATTGTGGAACGAACCTTGCTCAAGGTGATACCGAGGTTGTCGTGCAAAGAACCTGCGTACGGTACATATGAATCAACGCCTTCTTCAAATGAAAGCTTTGCCGCACCTCCCATATCATATCTCTGCCAGTTACGGGCTCTTGCACTGCCTTCGCCCCAGTATTCCTTCATGTAGCTTCCGCCAACGAGAACCTTGTTTGTGGGGCTTTCGCCAAAGCGTGCAAAGTATCTGCCGAGCATGCAGAAATCACTGCCCATAGCAAGAGCGAGGGTTATATGATAATCATGTACTATACCGCCGTCTGCACAGATGGGAACATAATATCCCGTTTCTTCAAAGAACTCGTCCCTTGCTTTTGCAACTTCGATAACCGCCGTTGCCTGACCTCTGCCTATACCCTTTGTTTCACGGGTTATGCAAATTGAGCCACCGCCGATACCGACCTTTACAAAGTCTGCACCTGCCTCTGCCAAGAAGCGGAAACCGTCGCG
>JAZNWT010000137.1:0-12959 GCA_045593465.1 Clostridia bacterium | reverse complement strand
CCCATAATCATTACTGTTATTACAGGCTTGTTTGCACCTGATGCGGTAGCTCTTATCGGTTTCCTGATGTTCGGTAACTTGATCCGTGAGTGTGGCGTTCTTGATTCTTTGTCCGACACAGCACAGAAAGTTCTTGCAAACCTTATCACATTGTTCCTGGGCTTAACCATAGCAGCCCGTATGCAGTATCAGGAATTTTTGCAGATCGATACATTGAAAATCATTTTATTGGGCCTTGTAGCTTTCATTTTCGACACAGCCGGCGGCGTGTTGATCGCAAAGTTTATCAACCTCTTCCTCCCCAAGGATAAGAAGCTCAATCCGATGATCGGTGCGGCAGGTATTTCTGCATTCCCCATGTCATCCCGTGTTATACATAAGATGGGTTTGAAAGAAGATCCGCACAACTTCTTGCTCATGCATACTGTCGGCGTTAACGTTTCCGGTCAGATTGCGTCTGTTATTGCAGGCGGTTTGATAATGATGCTGGTTACTAACTTTGCTTAAGGAGGCATACTGATGAATACAAATATTTCAACTACTCCCTCTGCTGTTGCAACTTTAGATGTTGTCTCTACTGCAGAACCTACCTTGGAGGCGACTGCAAATCCCACTGTCGAACCGACTGCAGAAGCTACTACAGAGGCTGTTGCGACTATTCCGCCGCGTCCGGCAACAACTTCCGAGTCTTTAAAGCTTATCGGTGAAGGCTGGGGAAGCATCTTCGTGGTAATCGGCATCATGATAGTTGTTGTTGCATTGCTTAACAAAGTTTTCAGCGGCAAGAAAAAATAAGCGAGTAAATAAATTATCGTGGCCATTTTTTGCAAGTGGTCACGATTTTTTTTGTTCAAATTTATCACAATAAAATATAGTCACAAATTGTTTGCTTGCTTTGATAAATAGGCTTGTGTATACTTACACAGATGAAGTATTTTCTTAAGGAGAAGAAAAATGAGCAAGGAATACAAAAAGTGTGTAACCTGTAACCTTCCCGAAAACTTTCCCGGCATAAGCTTTGACGAAAAGGGTGAATGCTGTTTCTGCAAAAAGCAGGAGGTTGAATGGCATGAATACAAGGGCATGGACGCTCTCAAAGCAAGGATAAAGGAGATAACAGATAATTATCCGGTAAAGGACAGGCAGTATGACGCAGTCGTCGGATACAGCGGCGGCAGGGACAGCACATATCTTCTCTATATGCTCAAAAATGTACTTAATCTCCGTGTGCTTGCGGTTTCGCTCTCGCATGACTTCATGCCCGAGCAGACTAAGCAGAACATAAAAAACGTTGCCGATATGCTTGGCGTTGACGTTAAGTTTATAAAGAATGATATACTTAACAGGTACGGCAGAAAGAGCGTGCAGGCATGGGCTAAAAAACCCAATGCACCCATGCTCATGACTTTCTGTACCGGTTGCCGTTACGGAATTAAAAAGCTCATTCCCGAATATGCAAGGGCAAATAATATCCCCATGCTGTTTGTCGGTGATACACCCATGGAATACATGAGCTACCGTGTAAGCATTGTTTGTGCAAACCCCAACAAGCCCACAAGTGCAGGAAAAATCATGGGCTACGGAAAGCATTTGCTCAAAAATCCCGCACTCATGGTATCGCCCAAATGCTTAAGCATACAGGCACAGGAGTTTTTGATCGATGCAGGCAGAAACAAGGTGAAGAAGAACCCCAATCCCGTCACGATACGTCCGTTTTTTGACTATGTACCGTGGAAGCAGGAGGAAGTTTTAAGCACAATACAGTCACTCGGCTGGAAGCATGACGAGAGCCTTAATTCCTCATGGCGTAGTGACTGCTACATAAATATGCTCCGTCAGTATTATTACAGAAGAATACTCGGTTACGGCGATTTAGAGCTTTATTATGCAAGACTTATACATCAGGGCAAGATAACCAAGGCAGAAGCTATTGAGCGTATAAAGAAGGAAAGTGCATATCCGCCCGAAGTATTGAGCGAAGTTTTAAAGGATATTTACGACCTTGACTTTAATGAGATAGAAGCAAAGATAAAGAAAGCGGAAGCTAAAGCAAAATAAGATTGAGATAATACGGACACCCGAAAAGGTGTCCGTGTTTATTTTGCTTACGGTTATGATGACCTGAAGCCTTCATATGATGAGAAAGCAGTGACAGTGGAGGAGAGAAGCAGATTACAAACAATCGGTTTAACCGGTATCCAATTAAAAAAACAACATTCATTGACAATATATGTAAAGTGAACTATACTAACAAATATGGAAATTCTTCGTGCTGAAAATATTACTAAATCGTATGGAAAACAGGTGCTCAATGGTGTAAACCTTAGCATAAAAGAAAACGAATGCATCGGAATAGTCGGCTGCAACGGTTGCGGAAAATCTACATTGCTTGCAATACTTTCGGGCGGAATAAATGCTGACGGAGGCACGCTTTATATTTGCGGAGAGAACGCAAAAAACAGGAAAGTGTTTTCAAAATATGCAGGCTATATGCCGCAGAATGATCCGCTTATCGAGGAGCTGTCCGTTAAAGATAATTTACAGCTTTGGTATTCTGTTGCACATAAAAAGCTTGATATGAGTGTGGTTGAAAAAATGGGGCTTTATGAGGTTCTGAACAAGCGTGTTTCCACACTTTCGGGCGGCATGAAACGCCGTGTAAATATGGCAGGTGCACTTGCATCGGGAAGCAAGCTTTTAATACTTGACGAACCGTCAACGGGGCTTGACATTGTGTGCAGGCAGGAGATGGCAAAGCTTTATAAAGACTATCTTGGCATGGGAAGAGCCATAATCATGGCAACCCACAGCAAGGAAGAAATGGAACAATGCACAAGGCTTTTATTGCTGGAAAACGGCAAGCTTTGTGAGATTGACAAAAACATGAGCATGAATGAACTTTCGGATATAATGAGGAGGGAATAAAAATGGAACAGTACAATCAGGAAACAAATTTCAACACACAGCCGGTGGCTAAGAAAAAGAGTAAGCTGCCCCTTATACTCGGTATAGTTGCGGCAGTAGCAGTTTTGGTAATAGCTGCGTCGGTATTGTTTTTAGGCGGTAAGCTGTCGCTCGCTTCCGCATATGCAGCACTTCAAGAACAGCTTGAAGAAAAAATGAGCACAGGCATTGCCGCTTCCAATAAGCTTTTGGAAAAATACAGTGACGAAGGCACAATGAATGCTTCTTTTGAGATAGCTGAAATACCCGTAACTCTTGTCGGTGATGAGGCAACAGCGACAGCAATCGAAGGCTCGAAGATGGAGCTTTCTTTCGACATGAGCAGTATTGATAAGAAAATGATGCTGGATGCAGACGTCAATATTGCCGGCATGATGGAAGTCGGGCTTGATTTCTATGCAGACGAAGAAGTAATACAGGTAAAGATACCCATGCTCAGCGAAGATGCATTCGAGCTTAAAAATGACGATATTTTAGGTCAGATCTCCGCTGTAATTCCCGACCTTGGCTTGTCGGGAGGCAAGATAACATTTGAAAAGACGGATTTTGAAACTCTTATAAATGAGTTTTTGGAGAAGTATGAAGAACGTCTTGATGCGGCAAACGCAAAAATAACCGTTGAAAATGGCGAAAAAGCAGAGCATTTCGCATTCGGCAAGGAAAATGTACAGTGCGATACATTCAATATCGCAATACCCGCCGAAGTAATAAATGAGTACCTCGCTTGCGTTGAAGATTATATTTCAAATCTTGAAATGTTCAAAATGCTCGGTGATTCTTTTTCAATGGAAACAATAGAAGCCGAGGAAGGCTTTGAGCTTATCGTATATACCGCAAAGAACGGCTTGTTTGCATCAAACTGCATAGTCGGTGTTGATGTGGATAATATCGAAGCAGACGGTGAGGACGATAAGAGTGACAGCGTTGAAATATTATTCAACGGTGAAAAGAATGTGCTTGATGATATAACCGTGGTCGTAGAAGGCGAAAAACTGCTTGCATATACAAGCACGCAGGACGGCACTGTTGCTACGGTTAATGCAGTATACACTGTTGACGGTGATGAGATAAAGATTACTTCAAATTACGATTCGAAAACGGGCAAGCTGGACGGTGAACTCAAAACAAATATACTCGGTTCTCAAGTTAAGGTATTGATGGAATATGTTGTAAAAGACGAAAAGGGTACCGTAAGTGTGGATGAAATTACACTAACCGTAGATGCAGACGGTGAACAGCTTGTGCTTGAGGGCGATATGGAATATACAAAATACGAAAGCCCGTCAAAGATAAGCGAAAATCCCAAGGAGTTTAATATACAGAACATATTCTCGATAATCGCATCGCTTTACGGCGATATGGGCGGACTTACAATGTAAGGCGGTAAAACGGTTTTTGATGGCGTTTTTGAGAGTAGAAATAAAAAGGATAATGTATGCCATTCCCAAATTTTTGGGAATGGCTGTTCTCTTGCTTGCACTTGTTGCGGCACTTGCTGCAGGTGCTTTTATTCTGCTTGACAGTGAGGAAGATGCAAAAATAAAAGCGGTGCTTACAATGCCGCCGACCGATGAAAATATCGGCGGTTTGGTATTGAATGCACTTGAGGGCATGGACAGTGTGCAGGACGCAATGGAAATAATCTATGCGGACGAAAATGAGGGTGATATTCTTCTCAAAAACGGAGAGGTCAGTGCCCATATAATCGTACCCGACGGTTTTTTGAACGGAGTGATTTACGGTGAAAACATACCTGCAAAGGTAAAGCTTCGTGACGGAAGCAGTATTGAGTGCATGCTCACGGTAAACGGGCTTGATTCAGCATCGGAGATGCTTAAAATATCGCAAAGCGGCGTGTTTGCACTGTTCGATGCAGTAAAAGGCGTGTGCGGTGATGCTTGTGACCTTGATGCTGTTTTGAATGATGCGAATATTCTTTTTATCGACCTTATTTTTTCAAGAGGCACGATGTTTAAAATTCGGGATACTCAAATGACGGGCGAGATAGGCACGGTTGATTTTATACTTGCTTCCGCTGTGATAAGTGTGCTTTTGCTCTGTTCAACTGCACTCATGGGAATGTTTTCGAGAGAGAATAAGGACTATTACAAGCGTCTTTCAACGCTCGATGTTAAAGGGGTAAGCATTGTACTTGCAAAATTCGGTGCATCAAGCGTGCTTTTGAGTGTTGCAGCTTTGCTTATTTGTGCGGTGCTTCTGTTGACAAACAGCATATACAGGGCGGACACTCTTTTTATGCTTATCCCCGTAATATTTGCCTGTGCGGCATTTGAGGTGCTTATTGTATCCGTAATGAATAATAAGCTTTCTTCCGTTATGACCGCATTCATTCTCACGCTTGCACTTTTGTTTGCTTCGGGAGGAATAGTTCCCGATGCATTTTTACCCGATTGGATTTTAAAAATATCCGAATATCTGCCCGTATATCCCATGCTTGAGACAGTAAGGGGAATACTTTCGTCAAACGGTGAATATATGATATGGCAGTGTGTTGTCCACACGCTTATAATGCTTCTGCTTGCATCGGTATGCTATTCTTTAAGATTAAGGAGGGGCAGGCTGTGACGAAAGCATGGATAAAAGCTTATTTTTTACGGACGGTAAAACGCCCTGCGATAATCGCGGCAGTGCTTGTGATGGCGGCAGTGTCTGTGTTGCTTACGCTTTCGTCGAAAAGCGATATGAGCGGCTTTGCCTGCGGAATGCTCAATAGCGACGATGAAAAGGTTTTGGCTGTTTTTGAAGAGCTGAAAAACGAAAATTCGATACTTGACATCATAATATACGACGATGAGGAAGAAATGCTCAAGTCACAAAGACGGTCGGAGATTCGTTTTGCATATGTGTTCGATTCGGAATTTACCGAAAAATACGAAGACGGCGAAAGCAGACGGACCATTGTGAGATTTTCAGACGAGGACGATATATTTGCTTCGCTTGCCGATGAACTTGTGTTTGCAAAGGTTGCTTCGGTATATGCCGAAGCTTCCATTGAGCAGTTTGCAAATACAAATAAAGAAATAGACGACGAATACAGGGAAGAAGTAAAAGAAACAGCACTTGTGATGTATGAAGAATATATGGATATATTGGGTGATGTTTTTGTATACGAAACAGGCGGCGGAGCTGTTGTTTCAAGCAATGGCGGCTCTGCGGCATTCCCGATAAGGGGAGTTATGTCAATGCTTGTGCTTGCGGCATCATTGCTGGGTATGCAGACTGTTTTGAGTGATGAGGAAAAGTCGCTTTTTTTGAGGCTTTCACCTAAAAACAAGAACTTTGCAAGACTCATGGGCATTTTGATGCCGACATTGCTTGTGGCGGCGGCTCTTTTGGTATGCGTTGCTTTAAACGGTATATTTACAAATGTGCTGTATGAGATATTGTCGGTACTTTTGCTTGCCGCCTGCTCTGCTTCGTTTGCATTCTTTGTTTCGGCATTTATAAAGGACCCCGATTCTGCGGCAATGCTCATACCGCTTTTGCTGCTTATATCGCTTGCACTTTGCCCGGTGTTCTTTGATATTTCCGCAATCGTCAAGGGAGTAAAATATGTGGGAGCACTGTTGCCGCCCTATTATTACCTCTATGCGGCATCTCAAAATTCGGGTGCAATGGCAGGAAGCCTTATTATGACGGTTGTTTATCTTTCGGGTGGGCTTTTGCTGCGAAGAATCAAGAATACATAAAAGCGATATTTTGAAATATATAAAAAACAAAACACGTCTTATTTCAAAAGATGTTGCAATATTGAAATAAGACAAATATAATATTACCGTTATTTCAAAAAATACAGGAGGGATATTGGTGAACCGTTCCGGAGAATATGTACGCAATCTCGCAGGCGAGGCGGAATATCGCTCATTTAAACCGTCCGCACTTCCGCCGACGCCGGCTTTGGAAGTCGATGGGGAAATGCTTAAACTGCTTTTGCAGGCAAACCGCCGTTTGGCACAGCTTGACACCGCCTCAAAATTGATTCCCGATACGGATTTGTTCATATCCATGTATGTTCGCAAGGAAGCGTTGATATCTTCCCAGATTGAAGGAACCCAATGCACGCTTGAGGACGTATTGGACCCACAGTGCGATGAAAATATAAATGCGGACGTCGGAGATGTTATCAACTATGTAAAAGCGGCACAGTTTGCACTGGAACAGTTGAAAACACTGCCGATTTGCAACCGGCTTCTTAAAGATACGCATGCTTTGTTACTAACGGGTGTTAGAGGACAGGAAAAGAATCCGGGTGAGTTCAGACGCAGTCAAAATTGGATAGGTCCATCAGGAAGTACTCTTAAAGATGCGAGATACATTCCACCCAACGTGGAGGATATGGAGAATGCCATGTTTGAGCTGGAAAAGTACATCAATGACAGTGAAACTTACGATCCGTTGATTGAAGCGGCACTGATACACTATCAGTTTGAAACTATTCATCCTTTTTTGGACGGAAACGGACGTATCGGCAGATTGCTGATACTTATGTATTTAATGGAACGTAAGCTTTTGGCAAAGCCGGTTATTTACGTGTCTTATTTCCTGAAAAAGAATCAGATAGAATACTACGACCGTATCAGTGAAGTCAGAAGAAGCGGAAACTACGAGCAATGGGTAAGGTTTTTCCTCGAAGCTGTCGGCAGTGCGGCGGAAGATGCGGCTCAATCCGTTGAAAAACTGTCGAAACTGCATAATAAAAATATTTCCAAACTGCCCAAATCCAATCGAAAAAAAGATAATGTCCGCATTTTGTTTGACTACATTGAACAACATCCGATTATTGATATTAAACAAACGGCCGAAAATCTAAAAGTCAGTTATAATACTGTCGCTGCGGCAGTAAAACGGCTGATTGAGATGGGGGTGCTTATTGAAACAACGAACCGCAGCAGAAACCGTGTATTTGTGTATGAGGAGTATTTGGAAATTCTCCGTAAGGATACATAAGTGCTGAGACGACAGGAGTTGAAAGTGTATTGCGATATATTTGGGCATGAAGCTTTCAAAGGTGACAAAAAAGTTGTAAAGAGTGCTTTATTTTTAAGCATGATTATGTTATAATGCAATGAACAGTATTGTTTAAAAAATGACAATATAACCGCAGGGTATTCCTGCGAAATATCAAGGAGGATAAATACATGGCAATTGAAGCAGCAGATCGTACTGCCCAGTTTGCAGAGCTTGACAAGGTTATCGAGCAGTGGAAGGATGAACAGGGCGGCGTTTTGCCCATCATGCAGCACGCACAGGAAATAATAGGCTGTGTTGATGAGGAAGTTCAGAATTATATTTCAGAGAAAACAGGTGTTCCCGTATCAACAATATACGGCATAGCAACCTTCTATTCTCTCTTTACGCTTGAACCCAAGGGTAAGTACACAATCGGCGTATGCCTCGGTACTGCATGCTATGTTAAGGGCTCACAGCTCGTAATAGATGAAATTTCAAAGCAGCTTAATTTGGAAGTCGGCAAAACTACCGAAGACGGCTTATTTACTCTTGATGCAACACGCTGCATAGGCTGCTGCGGTTTGGCACCTGCCATGATGGTAAACGATGAGGTTTACGGTCGTTTGGTGCCTGCCGATATCGCAGAAATTATTGAAAAGTATAAGCAGCTCGGTTAATCGTATTTAAAACAGCATTTGCTGCATGAAAGGAACGCTATGAAACTGTCGCAAATAGCAAAAATATTGGACGCAGAGGTGCTCTGCCTGGAAGAAAATCTCCATATTGATGTCCCTGCGGCAGTGGCAAGCGATATGATGAGCGATGTCTTAGTCTGTAACGACAGTGACAGAATGCTCATATCGGGGCTTTGCACCGTGCATACAGTTTTGACGGCACAGATACTTGACCTTCGTGCAATAGTGTTTGTACGTGGAAAAGTACCTACGGAAGAAATGATAAATTCGGCAAAAGAGAACGATATAGTTTTAATGCGTACCGAGCAGTCCATGTTTGATGTATGCGGAAGATTATACGAAAACGGCATTGACGGACGGAGGAAGTCTGTATGACCGATCGCATGAGTGCGACATTTGAAGAAGTACGTGAGGTTGCAAAGGGTGACTTTGCAACAGCGGGGCAGGGCAGTGCAGCTTTTAAGAATATGCTTAAAAAGCTGGGCGTTTCTTCCGGTGTGGTACGCAAGGTCGCAATAGCTTCCTATGAGGCGGAAATAAATCTTGCGATACATTCCCACGGCGGCAAGCTTACGCTGTCTGTTTTCCCAAACAGGATACGCCTTGTTTCGGAAGATGTAGGCCCCGGCATTGCAGACCTTGACCTTGTCATGCAGGAGGGTTATTCGACCGCTACGGAGGAGGTTCGTATGCTTGGCTTCGGTGCAGGCATGGGTATGCCGAACATGAAGCGGTGTTCCGACAGCTTCGACCTGAAATCAACGGTTGGCAAGGGTACTACGATAACCATGGAGTTTGAACTTTGATGTAGCTGAACAATTACGGACGAAGGGAGGATTTTCATGCCGACAGGAAAGATATATCACAGCGTTAAGCTGGAGCATGATAAGTGTGTGGGCTGTACCACGTGTCTTAAGAACTGTCCCATGGAGTGCATCCGTGTCCGCAACGGTAAGGCACGCATAAAATATGAGCTTTGTATTGACTGCGGTCTTTGCGTAAAAAACTGCCCGTATCATGCAAAGGTGGCACAGACGGACTCTATAACGGATATATTCCGTTATGAACACAGGATAGCACTTCCCGCACCGTCGCTTTACGGACAGTTCCGTAATCTTTCAAGTGCTGACAATGTAATAAACGCATTGCTGAATTTAGGTTTCAACGATGTGTTTGAAGTCGCACGGGCGGCCGATATAGTTTCGGCAACCATGCGTGAAATGATAAAAAACAATCCGAATAAGCCCTTGATTTCTTCGGCGTGTCCGGCGGTCGTGAGTCTTATAAAGATTCGCTTCCCCGAGCTTTTGCCGCATTTGGCGGACATACTTTCGCCGATGGAGGTAGCGGCACGTCTTGCAAAGGAAGACTATTCCCAAAAGAATAATGTGCCGATGGAGGAGATAGGTGCGTTTTTCATAACTCCGTGTCCTGCCAAAATGGCAAGCACGCATGAGGACTCTAAAACTTATGTGGACGGGGTTATTGCAATAAGAGATATATACGGCCTTTTGACATCACAGATGAAGCAGGAGGTACCCGACGAGGTAAAGAACATGGAGCACGCAAGCTGGCGTGGTGTAAACTGGGCAAGCTTCGGCGGCGAGGGAAGTGCCTTGGGGTACAGCAACATTCTGTCGGTTGACGGTATACACAGCGTCATAACTGTTTTGGAGGAGATAGAAAACGGCAGGCTCGACGATTTGGAGTTTTTCGAGGGTTCATCGTGCGAGGGTGGCTGTTTGGGCGGCTCATTGGTGTTTGAAAATACCTATGTGGCAAAGAACAATCTCCGTAAGCTTATAGAGCGTATGCGTACTGCCGAAAAAGCACGGGGTGATGCCAAAAAAGTCGAAGCGAGGGATGATATCCGTCAGTATGCACCCTTTGAGCCGAGGGAGGGAATCAAGCTCTCGGGCGATATAGGTGAAGCTATTGAGAAGATGGAGAAAATAAAGGCCCTCACTAAGACGTTTAAGGGCTTGGACTGCGGTTCGTGCGGTTCTCCCACCTGCCGTGCACTTGCGGAGGATATCGTGCAGGGCAGAGCAAACGAGCTTGATTGCGTGTTTAAGCTTAAGGAAAAAGTTGAACAGCTTGCACGTGAGATGGTGGATTTAACGAACCTTTGATAGATACAGGAGGTATTTTAAAAATGACCGTTTCGCAGATCATTGATGCCTTTTCGCTTACGCTTAAAACTCCCGATGTAGACACGTCCCGTGAGATAACGGGCGGCTGTGTGTGTGACCTTTTGAGCTTGGTCATGGCAAACGGCAGGGAGGGCATGGCATGGATAACCGTGCAGACGCACATAAACGTAATTGCGGTTGCAAGTCTGCATGATTTTGCCTGCATAATCGTGTGTGACGGCTGTGAGGTTGATGCAGACACGCTTGAAAAGGCTTCAAGCGAAGGCATAGCGGTGCTTGCAACAAAAATGAGCGGTTATGAAATAGCCGGCAAGCTGTATGAGAAGGGCATAAAGTAGTGCAGATACGTGCAGACCTTCACATACACTCGTGCCTGTCGCCCTGTGCGGACGACAGCATGACACCGTGGAACATAGTCGGCATGGCAAAGCTTAAAGGGCTTGATGCCATTGCAATATGTGACCATAACGGAACGAAAAATCTCCCCGTTGCAATGAAAGCAGGGCAGGAGTACGGTGTATGCGTGGTTCCGGGAATAGAGGTCACAAGCAAGGAGGACATTCATCTTTTATGCTATTTTCCAACGCTTGAAAGTGCGATGGAGATGGGCAGGAGAGTGGATGAAAAGCGGCTCCGTGTGAAGAACAAGCCGTCGGTGTTCGGTAATCAAATAATCGTTGATTTTGATGACGAGCCGTGCGGCACGGTTGATGAGCTTCTTATATTGGCGTGTGACATGGATATTGAGGAGGTTGCACAAAACGCAAGCTCTCTTGGCGGCATAATGGTGCCTGCACATATAAACAAGGGTGCAAACAGCCTGCTTCCCATTTTGGGAATAATGCCGACAAATATTGAAATGCCAACGGTTGAGATATACAAAATGCGTCCGCACAGTGCACTCAATAAGCTGTGCATAACCTCAAGCGATGCACACTTTTTGGAGGATATACTCGAAGAAGGCTGTATTATTGAGTGTGAAGAGCTTAGTGCTTACGCTATAGTGGAAGCACTGAAAAAAGGCGAGGCTCAAAGGTGCGACAGATGAAAGAAATATCACTCCACATACTTGATTTGGTGCAAAATTCGATACGGGCACAGGCAAGCCGCATCGAATTGACAATCGAAGAAGATACCAAGGAAAAGGATTTCCTTAAAATAGTGCTTGGTGATAACGGATGCGGAATGAGCAAAGAGATGACAGAAGCCGTAAAAAGCCCGTTTGTCACAACACGCACAACACGTAAGGTCGGCTTGGGTATACCGCTTTTCAAAGCAGGATGCGAAGCGTGCGGCGGAAGCTTCTCGATAGAAAGCGAGGAGGGAGTCGGAACAAAGCTTGAAGGCATCTATTGCCACAGCCACATTGACAGACCGCCCCTGGGTGATATTGCAGACACACTTTTGCTGCTTATAATCGGCAATTTAAACTGCAGATTTATATATACCCATAGGGTGAACGAAAACGAATACACGCTCGATACGGACGAGCTGAAGAGGATATTGGGCGAAGAAGTGCCGCTTGATGATCCGGAAGTAACAGGATTTATAAAGGATTTTCTTGTAAATAACGAAACTGAACTATATGGAGGTATGTAATCAATGAAAACCCTGCAAGAATTGGAAGCCATTAGACAGAAAAAGATCAATGAGCTTAATCTGCGTGAAAGCCAGGAAGGCAATATCCGCGTAGTCGTCGGTCTTGCTACCTGCGGTATTGCAGCAGGTGCACGCCCTGTAATGAGTGCGTTTGTTGAAGAAGTAAGCAAGCGTCAGCTCTCAAACGTTACCGTTTCTCAGACGGGTTGTATCGGCATGTGCCGCTTGGAGCCCATCGTTGAGGTTTTTGCACCCGGCAAGGAAAAGGTAACATACTGCAAGGTACAGCCCGAACAGGTGTCACGCATTGTTGCAGAGCACATCGTAAACGGCAATCCTGTAGTTGAATATACAGTAGGAAGCTACGAGTAAGCCGCTTTTGGCGTAACGCTTCGTAATAGATAACTTTAAAGGAGATATAAGAAATGATCTACCGTTCACACATATTGGTATGTGCAGGTACAGGCTGTACATCCTCTAACTCATTGCAGATAATTGATAACTTCAATAACCTTTTGGCTGAAAAAGGCTATGATAAGGAAGTACAGGTAATCCGCACAGGCTGTTTCGGTCTTTG
>JAZNWT010000136.1:0-2240 GCA_045593465.1 Clostridia bacterium | reverse complement strand
CAAAGTAAACCTGACCGCCCCTGCCTATTTCTTTAAGTATGGCTTCACGTATTATGGCTTCGTTGTACTGTATAACATATGTCTGCACGGGATGCCGCTCCTCGGGCGGAGTTTCTATTACAGACATATCACGTATTCCTGCCATCGACATATGAAGTGTTCGTGGGATGGGAGTGGCGGACAGCGTGAGAACATCAATGTTTTTCTTTAAACGCTTTATCTGCTCCTTGTGACCGACGCCGAAACGCTGTTCCTCGTCTATTATCAAAAGCCCCAAATCCATAAATTCGACACGCTTTGAAAGCAGACGGTGAGTGCCGATAAGCACATCTATCATACCGTTTTTCAGCCCTTCGATGATTTTCTTTTCTTCTGCCGCAGTTGTGAATCTCGAATACATCGCAACCTGAACCGGAAATGCCGAAAAACGTGATGCAACCGTATTGTAGTGCTGTTGGGCAAGTATTGTTGTGGGTACCAAAAAAGCAACCTGCTTTGAATCCATAACCGCCTTGAATGCGGCACGAAGTGCAACCTCCGTTTTGCCGTAGCCCACGTCGCCGCACAAAAGCCTGTCCATGGGGCGAGAGCTTTCCATGTCACGCTTTATCTCCTCCAGGCTTGAAAGCTGGTCGGGTGTTTCTTCATAGGGGAAAGATGCTTCAAGACGCACCTGCCACGGTGTGTCCTTTGAAAAGCTAAAGCCCTTTTCACGGTGACGCTCACCGTAAAGTTTAACAAGGTCGAATGCAAGCTTTTTCGCACTTTCACGGGTTCTCGAAACGGTCTTCTGCCATTCGCCGCTTCCGAGCTTTGAAAGGCTTGTCGTTTTCTCGTTGCCGCCTACATACCTTTGAACTCGGTCAAGCTGGTCGGTGGGTATATAAAGCTTGTCACCGCCCGAATATACAATGTTAAGATAATCCTTTGATACGCCGCCGACGTCCAGAGTAACTACGCCGGTAAAACGTCCTATTCCGTGCAGCTCGTGAACAACAAGGTCACCCACATCAAGCTCTGAAAATACAAGCTGTAGGCGTTTTCTTGCTTTTTTGTGCAATACCTTTTGAGCGGATGCAAAAATCTCGTTTTCGGTTAATACAACAAGCTTTATTTCAGGGTACTCAAAGCCCATATGGAGCGAGGACGAAATTATTATATGCTCTCCGCAAACTATGCTTCTGTCAAGTGAATCCTTGACGGGAAGAAGCATATTCATGTCCTCAAGTGCATCTTTTAAATGTGTGGAATGAGAAGCGGCGTATATTATTACGGTGTAATTACTCTTTCGCCACTGTTCAAGGTCCGTTTTTAAGGCTTCAAAATTGTTTTTGTATAAAACAGCCGCCTTTGTATCAAAACGGAATATGCCCTTTGATGCAATTAAAGGGTATGTACGCATAAACGACATACACATTATTGTACGTTTTGATTCAAGTGAGGTTATAACTTTAAGGGGTGAGGAAACAAGCTTTTCGTCAAGCAGGGCTTCGCTGTTTGACTTTATTCGTGCTGCGACTGCCTCCAAAAACATGGAGTATGCTATTTTTGCACTTTCTTCAACCCTTGACGGCTCATCTATTATGATTACTGAATCATCGGAGAAATAATCTCTTAAGGTTGCCGTGCCGCCGCAGTGGTTGGGCATGGGAGTAATGCAGATATTGTCCGTATTTTCTGTTGAACGCTGTGAAACGGCATCGTATTCGCGTATGGTGTCTATCTCATCGTCGAAAAATTCTATTCTTACGGGATTGTCGGAAGCTATGGGGAATACGTCAACATAGCCGCCTCGTCTTGTTGCCTGACCGGGGCTTTCGCATATATCGCATATTTCATAGCCTGCTTCAACCAATTTTTCCGTAAGTGCAAGCGGCTCTATTATATCGCCTATTCTGAGCGTTAAAGTATCGTTTGCAAATTTTTCGGGCGGCATTACTGTTTGAATCATTGCCTCCGCCGACGCAGTAACGATTACGCTTTTACCCTCGTAAAGACGTGCAAGTACACGTGAACGCTTTGAATCTATCGTCATTGAGTGTGCATAGCTTTTTGCAAGAGCAAGAAGCTCGCTTGCTTCGTACAGCATACAAACATCTTCACCCTCAAAAAAAGACGAAAGTGCTTCGTGAAGCTTGTTTGCTGATACCTGCGAGCTTGTAACTGCAAGCATGGGCTTTTGTGTTTCATGGAAAAGAGAAGCTATTATGTGTGCACGGTGAAGTCGGAGGCCAAGCGGT
>JAZNWT010000135.1:0-14087 GCA_045593465.1 Clostridia bacterium | reverse complement strand
TACTTTGAATGTGCACTACTCTTTACTTCGTTCTTTTCTTTTTTTACCATGTTTAAAACCTCGTTTTCTTTTGTGCAATGCGGTCGCCTAACCTTTGCACATTATATCATGGGGGGTTTTTACTTATACTAAAGTTTTTATCTTCCCCCAGTAGAACTGGGGGTTTATTTCCACGCCTTGAAGGCACCAATCAAAAATCCTCCGTCACGACTTTTGTGACGGAGGATTTAGTTTTATATATTGCTCTATTGTTTTTACTGACCTTTTATAAAAAGTCAGCGGGGCTTTAGGGAACAAAGTCCCCGTATCAATCAACACGTCTTATGTCTGCACCGAGTGCGGTGAGTTTTTGTTCAAGATGCTCATAGCCACGGTCTATAAAGTGGATATTGTGAATCTCGCTCTCGCCGTCCGCCATGAGTGCCGCAACTATAAGTGCCGCACCTGCTCTTAAATCGCTTGCATAGAGTGGTGCACCGTATATTTGTTCAACGCCTTCTACCGTTGCGGTTCTGCTGTTAAGCTTTATTGCAGCACCCATACGCTCAAGCTCAACAACATGATTGAATCTATCCTCAAATATGTTTTCAACTATAAAACTGTTGCCCTTTGCCGTGGTCAAAAGTGCCATCATGGGCTGTTGCAGGTCTGTGGGGAAGCCGGGGTACGGTATTGTTCTTATATTTACTGCCCGAAGCCTTGTATCGGCGGTTACACGAATATAAAAATCCTTTCCGTCATCGCCCTCTATAACACGCACACCGCTCTCCATAAGCTTTGCGGAAATGGCTTCAAGGTGAGTGGGGATAACGTTTTTGATTATAACATCTCCACGTGTTGCCGCTGCGGCTATCATGTATGTTCCTGCTTCTATTTGATCCGGAATTATGGCGTATGTACAGCCGTGAAGCTTCTTTTTGCCGTTTATACGGATAACATCCGTACCTGCACCCTTTATTGATGCCCCCATCATGTTCAAAAAGTTTGCAACGTCAACAACATGGGGTTCTTTTGCGGCATTGGATATAATGGTTTGCCCCTCGGCACGTGCCGCCGCAAGCATTATATTTATGGTTGCACCTACGCTTACAACATCGAGATAGATATCAGCACCCATAAGCTTATCTGCCCTTGCGGTTATCTTACCCCTGCTCATATTTACTTCGGCACCCAATGCACGCATACCCTTTATGTGCAGATCCATGGGCCTTTGACCTATTGAGCAGCCGCCGGGCTGTGCCACCTGTGCATAGCCGTATCTTCCGAGCAATGCACCCAAAAGATAGTATGATGCACGAAGCTGGCTTACCATATCAAAAGTAACACCCTTCTCAGGATCTATACCCGTCGGGTCAAGATGCATTCCGCCATCTAAAGTATACTCCACCTTTGCACCCATCTTTTCGAGTATTTTGCAGAGTATTTTCACATCTTCAATTTCGGGAAGATTTTCTATACGGCATTTTTCGCCTGCAAGTATTGCAGCCGTGATTATAGGAAGTGCTGCATTTTTTGCACCGCCTATAACTACTTCGCCTTCAAGACGCTTACTGCCGTTTATCACATAATGTGCCATTTAATTTCTCCCTAAATAACAGAAAACATTATATTTTTTAATGCGTACTTTTCATTTTACCATTTACGGTATTTATCAGTCAAGGTAGTAACGGGGGTTATACGCTTCACCGTCTATTCTGAGTTCAAAGTGCAGTGATGCTTTATCCTCTGCTTTGCCGTTGCCGACAGTGCCTATAGTATCACCCTTTGAAACGGTATCACCAACTTCAACCGCTATACTGCCCATAAGTGCATAGCGAGTTAAAAATCCGTTGCCGTGGTCTATTTCGACAGTTAAGCCATAGCCGCCTCTTTCAAGCACACTTACGACCTTTCCGCTGCAAGAAGCCTTAACTTCGCTTCCCTCTTTTGCACTGTAATCAAGCCCTAAATGCAATACACCCTTTGACTGCCCGTAATTGCAAATAACAGTTCCCGAAACGGGTGAAGCAAAGCTTAATTCGCCTGAATCCCTGCCGTCTTTACCCTCATCACGTGACGGGGAAGCATTTTCGTCTTTCTTCATGGTGCCTTTACGGATAATTCCGTTTTGCGGCTGAACAAGTATTTCTTCCAAAGCTTCCTTTGATTCTTTCTTTTCGCCGTTCTCGTAAACAACTATCTCCACAGTTTGTTTCTGCCCGTCAATACCGACAGTTTCAACTATTTGTGTACCCTCAACAAGATATTTATCCTTTATTATTTCATATGTGCAGTTTATGTCGGTAAGAACAGTATTTGTGACTATACTTTGTACTTTTATATCCACGGGAGATTCGGACGAAGTTAAAAGTGCCGCCAAAGCATCCGCGGTGACTATTCCCTTTGCCGCCGCATCCTCCTCAAACGTTATTTCGTTTACTATTTCTGTTTCAATGCTGTCAAGCGAATCCAAGACAATCTGTTCCTCATAATATTCTATTATTTCCTCAATACACGATTCTGCTGCTTCATGGCTTGCAAGCACTCCCACACGTTCACCGTCTACAATAAGTGCCGTAGGTACATAAGCCATGGGAGTAAATGTAGGCACAACGGGAACTGCCGTTATTTCCACAGGCGGCTCATTTGTGGGTAAAACAGTGGGCAACGGCTCAACTTCTAACTCTTTTTCCTTTGAAAGAGCAGGTATTAAGATTGCCGCAAGTATGCATACAACAGATAATACCGCTGCAACTGTTATTTTATAAATTTTTTCTTTATTCTTCTCCATATTATTATTTTATTATAAATCATGATACTCTTCAATAGTAATTGTAAAATCTCAAAATGCGTGCTATAATTAGCAGTTGTTTTAGATAAAATATCAAATTTTTAGCGAAATGCTGTTAAAGGAAAAACGTATTATGACTAATGAAAAATTAAGAAACATAGCTATCATAGCTCACGTTGACCACGGCAAGACAACTCTTGTTGACCAGCTTTTAAGACAGAGCGGCGTTTTCCGTGCGAACGAGCAGGTACAGGAACGTGTCATGGATTCGGGCGATTTGGAACGTGAGCGTGGCATTACCATACTTTCAAAAAACACAGCGGTAAATTACAAGGATTATCGCATAAACATAGTTGACACTCCCGGTCACGCAGACTTCGGCGGCGAAGTTGAACGCATATTGCAGATGGTTGACGGCGTTCTGCTTTTAGTCGATGCTTTTGAGGGCTGTATGCCGCAAACACGCTTTGTTTTGAGAAAAGCTCTCGAGCTTTCCAAAACTCCCATTGTTGTTGTAAACAAGGTAGACCGTGACGGTGCACGCCCCTACGAGGTGGTTGATGAAACACTCGAACTCTTTATGGAGCTCGGTGCAAACGATGAACAGCTTGATTTCCCCGTTGTATATGCATCTGCACGCAACGGCTGTTCGGGCATGGATATCGACCAAATAAAAGACAATATGGAAGCCATATTCGAAACCATAATAAACACCGTTCCCGCACCCGAATGCGATGCAAACGGTTCACTTCAGCTTCTTTTCTCCGCGATAGATTATGATGATTATATCGGTAGAATAGGTATAGGCAGAATTGCAAGAGGTACTGTTAAGCGTAACGAAAACATAGTCGTATGCGGCGGCAGTGACAATAATGAGCGTACAGTCAAGGTTTCAAGGCTGTACCGTTATGAAGGCTTAAAACGTGTTGAGGTTGAAGAAGCACAGGCAGGCGAGATAGTTGCCGTTTCGGGCATAAGCGACCTTGCAATAGGCGAAACCGCCTGTGATGTTGAAAATATCGATCCCTTGCCCTTTGTAAAGATTGACGAACCCACCGTTTCAATGATGTTCATGGTAAACGACAGCCCGTTTGCAGGCCGTGAGGGTAAGTATGTAACATCACGAAACCTGCGTGACAGGCTTTTCAAGGAAGTAGAAACAAACGTTTCGATGCGTGTTGAAGAAACCTCCTCAACGGATATGTTCAAGGTTAACGGTAGAGGCGAATTGCATCTTTCGATACTTATCGAAACAATGCGTCGTCAGGATTACGAGTTTGCAGTATCACGTCCTAAGGTTATCATGAAAACAAGTGATGACGGCAAGCTTTTAGAGCCTGTTGAAGAGCTTACCGTAGATGTACCCCAGGAATATGTAGGAGCAGTCATGGAAAAGCTTGGCACACGCAAGGCGGAGCTTCTCAATATGCTCACGGAAAACGAGGGCAATGCACGCCTCATATTCGCAATACCGGCAAGAGGTCTTATGGGCTATAGAAGCGAGCTTTTGACCGACACAAGGGGAAATGGTGTCATGAGCCATATTTTCCGCGGCTACGAGCCGTATAAGGGTGATATTCAGGAGCGTTCAAGGGGTTCGCTTGTAAGTCATGAAACAGGCGATACTTCATCTTACGGTCTTTTCAACACACAGGAACGAGGCAAGCTCTTTGTAGGCCCCGGCGTACCAGTATATGAAGGGCAGGTAGTCGGTGAATGTTCAAGAAATGAAGATATAGTGGTAAACGTATGCAAAAAGAAGCACGTAACAAATATGCGTGCTTCGGGTTCGGACGAAGCATTAAGACTTACCCCTGCCACAATACTCAGCCTTGAACAGTGCCTTGAGTTTATAGCGGACGATGAGCTTGTTGAGGTTACCCCGAAGAATATCCGAATGCGTAAACGCATACTTAATAAAGAAATGCGTATGAAAAAGAACGCACACCATTTTGAAGACTGATAAACACCCAAAATACGAAGGACTGATAATATGGATGTAAATGTAAGCATCTTCCCACAAGATGAATACACGCTCAAAAAAGCCACTCTTGCACTTGAAGGGGTGCTTGAGCCTTTAGGCGGCTTATCGTGGGTAAAATCGGGCATGAAGATTGTGATAAAGGCTAATCTTGTCATGAAAAAATCACCATCTGCCGCTGCAACAACACATCCCATACTCATAGAAGCACTTTCAAAAATGCTTGTGCAAAAGGGTGCTACTGTGATAATAGGCGACAGTCCGGGCGGTGTTTATACTCTTCCATACCTTTCGTTAATATATAATTCCACGGGTATGAGTGCTATTGAAAATAAAGATAGCGGCATATTCGTAAACAGAAACTTTGAAGTGGGCGAAGCACATTATGCCGAAGCTGAAATATTGAAAAGCTTTCAGTATACAAAATATCTTGATGACGCAGATGCAATAATAAACTTCTGCAAGCTTAAAACCCATGGTATGATGGCATATTCGGGTGCGTGCAAAAATCTATTCGGAGCCATTCCCGGCACACGCAAGCCCGAATACCATTATCATTATCCCAATCATTCCGATTTTGCTAACATATTGGTTGACTTAGCAGAATATTTCAAGCCTACGCTCAATATTGCAGATGCAGTTTACGGCATGGAGGGCAACGGCCCCACGGCAGGTACTCCCCGTTTTATCGGTGCACTTCTTGCATCGAAAAATCCGCATTCACTCGATGTTGCAGGTGCTCATATAATGGGGCTTAAATGCGAGGATGTACCCACGCTGAAAAAAGCAGTCGAAAGAGGCTTGACCGTTGATTCCGCAGCAAAGCTCAATATATACGGAGAGCTTGAAAAATTCGTTGTTCCCGATTATAAAACGGTCGATGCACGCAAGGTAACGGAAATAAAGCGTCACAGCAGGCTTATAAATAAAACAATAGAAACGCTTTTAAATCATCGGCCCATACTTAAATATCCCGAAAAATGCGTAGGCTGCGGCGAATGCTTTAAAACCTGCCCTGCAAACGCAATAAAAATGGTGGACAAGAAACCCGAAATAAATAAAAAAAACTGCATCAGGTGCTTCTGCTGTCAGGAATTTTGTCCCGTCGGTGCATTGGCGGTACATCGTTCCGTCGCGGCAAGAATACTTAGCAAATAACGGAGGTAAAAATGAAGAATCCCTACGGTAATGTTGTATTTTTAACAGGTGCAAGCTCGGGCATAGGCAAAGCAGCAGCCGAAACGCTCGCAAAAGAAGGATTTTATGTATACGGAGCTTCACGCCGCGGCGGTGAAAATAAGCTTTTTGAAAGCGGCGGTTTCATCAATATGCTCAAAATGGATGTTACAAGCACTCAATCCGTTGAAACAGCAATAAATCAGGTGCTTGCGGAACAGGAGCATATAGACATACTTATAAACTGTGCAGGCATAGGCATTTCGGGTGCTGTTGAAGACTGTACGGGCGAGGACGGACTTGAACAGATGAATACGAACTATGCAGGCATACTTCGCACGGTTCGTGCCGTGCTTCCCTCCATGCGTGAAAGAAGAAACGGGCTTATAATCAATATCGGCTCGGTCGGCGGTATATTCTCGATACCGTTCCAAACACTTTACAGCTCTTCAAAATATGCTGTAGAAGCACTCACGGAGGGGCTGAGAATAGAATTAAAGCCTTTTTCCGTCCGTGCCTCACTCATAGAGCCCGGCGATGTAAAAACAGGCTTCACGTCCGCTCGCCGCTTCACAAAAGCGTCCGAAAATTCAGCCTACGGCGATGAATTCCGTCATGCAATAGCACAAATGGAACACGATGAACAAAACGGTGCGGATCCGTCACTCATCGTAAAAGCCATTTTGAAAACAATACGCTCAAAAAATCCGCCCGTCCGCAGAGTTCCCGGACTCATGTATAAAGTATTTGTATTTTTGAAACGCTTACTCCCCTCTCGTACCGTCGAGTGGATATTAACACTCATGTACCCCAAATCCTCGAAATAGATTGTTATAAACACAAGGGGACGGTTCTGTCGTGTTCCTTAGCTCTTTAAATGATATCCGTTCCCGTTGGGAACAGGTGATATATCTTCGATATGATATATTGCTTACGCAATATGATTTAAAAAAGCAGTTCCCACCTTGTCGTGCGGACTGCTTTTTGGTTTATCCCTATAAAGAGTTAATATTATCAGTTTATTTATAGTGGTTTAACCTTGTTTCTTCAAGGCAATTAGTTTCTTATTTTGTTTAGGTGTGAAATAAGCGTGGTTACAATCTCTATGTCTTGGTCTGTAAGTCCTGCTACACTAATGGTCGAGGTCGTATTTACTCCCAAAAGATAATCAGTTGAGACATGAAAAATGTGTGCTAATTCTACGATGTACTGTGTAGAAGGGGCAGAAATGCCCATTTCCCAAGCATTGACGCTTGATCTTGTTATTCCGAGTTGCTTTGCTAATTCGGACTGCGTTTTATTGGAAATTTCTCTTAGAGCTTTTATTCTGTCGGCAATCATTTTTACCACCTCTTATAGAGTATGGTAAAACAATCTAAAAGATATTACATTATCAAAAAGATAGTCAAGGTTGACAAGCGTCTTATTTTGTAATAACATAAAGAAAATTAAAAAAAGAGGTAAAAAATATGAAAAGAACGATAGCTTTGTTTTTAGTAATTGTAATGTGCATTTCTTTATATGGATGTAGTGGAAATAAAAAAGCTTTTACAGCTTCAGAAGAAGCGTATGACAAAATTACAATAGCTTATGAGATTACAGAAAGTTTTGGCAGCGATGTTTATGAGGCATGGAGATTAGGAATATTTGAAAGTGATGAAATTCTAGATAACGGAATTGAATATTTAGCGAGCGAACTTTCTTTAAGTGAAGATGATCTCAGAGAAGGTGTCGCTTATGCACTGATAGTTAACGTTATGGGTGAAGATTGGAATGAAGCTCCCGAAGATAGTAAACAAGAATATAAAGAGCTTGCAGATGGTGCCTTTAATTTAATGGAAGATGATTTGTTTACATTCTGCGTTTATGTGGTTACCGGAGCCTACATTACTAACGGAACAGTTGAGAAGGCACAAATGGCATTAGATGAAGCAAAAACTTTAATGAAAGAGTTGAGCGAGAAGTTTTCGGATTATGAACATTATCCTAATTTAAAGGGATATTACACAACGACGAGTTCATTCTTTGATTTTTGTCAAAATCCAACCGGCTCATTTGAGCAAGTAAAAGATACGATAAACGATTATAAAAATGAAGCAAGAGATTATATGAATGATTTGAATTACATTTTTGAAGAATAAAAATATAATGGGTAATAGAAAAAAGTTGTATAGTAAAAGCAAACACAACAAACACAAGGGGACGGTTCTGTCGTGTTCCTAAGCGGTTTAAATGATATCCGTTCCCGTTGGGAACAGGTGATATATCTTCGATATGATATATGCCCAAGGGCATATGAATAAGAAATCCTCCGTCACAAAAGTCGCAACGGAGGATTTATTATTTATTTCACCTGTTTTCCGTCGCTTTTACAAAAGCGACCGGGGTTTAAGGGGTGGAACCCCTTATAAATCATCAGCCCAAGGGCTTCATCGTGGGGAACAACAGAACGTCTCTTATTGTTGCCGAGTCGGTAAGGAGCATTACGAGGCGGTCGATACCGATTCCGATGCCGCCTGTAGGAGGCATACCGTATTCGAGAGCTAAGCAGAAATCTTCGTCGATCATCATTGCCTCATCGTCGCCCTTTGCACGTTCCATTGCCTGCTGAACGAATCTTTCACGCTGGTCGATGGGATCGTTAAGCTCGCTGAATGCGTTTGCGTATTCGTGACCTGCAATGAAAAGCTCAAAACGCTCCGTAAGGTGGGGTGCGTCCGCTCTGCGTTTTGAGAGGGGGGATATTTCAACGGGATAGTCCGTTATAAATGTGGGTTGTACGAGCTTATCTTCAACAAATTCGTCGAATGCAAGCGTGAGCACTTTGCCCTTTGTTTCTTTCTTGCCCTCAAGGTCTATGCCGAGCTTCTTTGCGGCTTCACAAGCTTCTTCATCGCTTTCGAATGCGAGGAAATCAACGCCCGTGTACTGCTTTACAGCATCGTTCATGCTGATGCGTGCAAAAGGAGGCGTAAGGTCTATTTCCCGGCCTTGATAATTTATCTTCGTTGTGCCGTTTACAAGTGTACAACACTTTGAGATAAGCTCCTCTGCAAGCTCCATCATGCCCACAAAGTCCGTGTATGACTGGTATATCTCTATCGTTGTAAATTCGGGATTATGCGTTGCGTCCATGCCCTCGTTGCGGAAGAGTCTGCCTATCTCGTAAACTCTTTCAAGACCGCCCACGATGCACTCTTTAAGGTGGATCTCGGTTGCGATACGCATATACATATCAAGGTCAAGCGTGTTGTGATGCGTAATAAACGGACGAGCCGATGCACCGCTTGCACTTGTGTTCAATACGGGTGTTTCAACCTCGATAAAGCCCTTATTATTAAGTATATTTCTGATTTCGGCTACTATCTTACTGCGTTTTACGAAGGTTTCTCTTACCTGCGGATTTACGATAAGGTCAACAAAACGCTGACGGTAGCGAAGCTCGGGATCTTTAAGACCGTGGAACTTTTCGGGCAGGGGACGGAGCGACTTTGAAAGCAAAGTTACCGTTTCACAATGTATGGATATCTCGCCCGTGCGTGTTTTGAACACTTTACCCGTAATGCCGAGTATATCGCCTATATCCATGGTCTTGAAATCGGCATATGCTTCTTCGCCGATATCGTCACGACGGACATATATCTGAATGTTGCCCTTATAGTCAAGTAAATGTGCAAAGCTTGCCTTGCCCATTATACGCTTTGACATCATTCTGCCTGCGATGCTGACTGTTTTTTCTTCAAGCTCATCGTAATTTTCAAGTATATCCGTGCTGTAATACTGCTGGTCATACTTAACTATTTCAAACGGATTCTTGCCGGCATCCTGAAGTGCCTTAAGCTTATCTCTACGAATTTGGAGAAGCTCCGAAAGCTCCTCCTGCGTTAATTCTTTTTCAACCTCTACGTTGGTGTTTTCGTTGTTTTCCATGTTTCCTCACTTACTGCCTATTGACATTATCTTAAGCTGCATTACTCCGCCCGGAGTTGTTACATCAACCGTCTGACCTTTTTTGTGACCGAGAAGTGCTGCACCGACAGGTGATTCGTTTGAAATTCTGCTCAACGCAGGGTCTGCTTCCGCACTGCCGACTATCTGATATTCGGCTACCGTGCCTGTCGCAAGCATTTTTACCTTTACGGTTGAGCCCACTTTAACGGTTTTATTATCCAAGGTGTCTTCATCTATTACGACAACATTACGGAGCATTGTTTCTATTTCAACAATTTCGTACTCTATTCTTGCCTGCTCTGTTTTTGCGGCATCATATTCTGCATTTTCGCTCAGATCGCCGAAGCCTCTTGCAATTTTTATCTGCTCGGCTATCTCCGTTCTGGCGGTGGTCTTCAAATATTCAAGCCTTGCCTCGTATTTCTCGATACCTTCTGCTGTTAAACGTACTTCCGCCATTTTGCATTACCTCCATAATAATAAATCATAAGGATTATATTTTCCTATTACTGTATTGTCAAGCTTTCCTTATATATTTCCAATAAGCTTGTCATATCGGCAAAAGTTTCGCACCTGTTTATTTCGGTACGAAGCCTTGCCGCATCATGCATACCGTGTGTGTACCATGCGGCATGCTTCCGCATTTCAACCACCGACCGTTCACCCTTATACTCGCAAAGTTTTCGGGCATGAAATATTGCCATGTCTATCCGTTCAACGTTCGTTGGCTTTTTATACGCCCTGCCTTCAAGCATTGCTTTAATCTCGGCAAATATGAACGGATTTCCCTGTGCACCCCTTGCGACCATTATGCCGTCGCACTTGGTTTGTTGAATCATGCTCAAAGCCGATTCTGCCGAAAAAATATCGCCGTTGCCTATGACGGGTATTTTTACGGACGCTTTTACCTTGGCTATTATCTCCCTGTCGGCAATTCCCGAATACATTTGTTCCCGTGTTCTGCCGTGAACCGTTATCATGCCTGCACCGCTTTCCTCTGCCATGCGTGCAAACTCAACCGCATTAACCGTCTTTTCCGTAAAGCCCTTGCGAAATTTAACCGAAACGGGCAAGACCGATGCTTTTGCAACCGCTTCTATAACCTTTGAAGCCTTGCTTAAATCTTTCATCAACGCACTGCCTTCGCCGTTGTTTACGATTTTGGGTGCAGGACAGCCCATGTTTATGTCTATGAGCGATATTTCGCCATTGTATTCACAGCAAAGCATTTTTGCCATATCGCTCATTATCTTGGGCTCACTTCCGAAGAGCTGTATGGCACACGGTCTTTCATTTTCGGCGGTACACAAAAGCTTTTTTGTGCCGTTTCCTCCGTAAAAAAGCCCTTTTGCACTCACCATCTCTGTAAACGTAAGGTCACAGCCCATATCACGGCATATGCTTCTGTACGGCATATCGGTAACTCCTGCCATGGGAGCAAGTATCACGGGGATTCTGCCGCTTTCAAAAAAAGGGAGTGCTTTACTCATTTGCCGCCGCCGTTGTTTTGGGTGTTGGCGAAACGTAAAGGCTCATATCCGGGGTGGGGAGCTGTTCTTCTTTGGGATTTTCTTCGATGAGCTCCATACCGCTTATATACCAACGTCCGCTGCGTTTTTCAAAAAGCACCTTGTATCTTGCGGTAATATACGGCGGAAGTGCTTTTCTTGCACTGCTCTCTTCGGATTCATCGTTTGCACTTCCCGTCATTGATGCCATACGCTCTATAACCGTCATAGATGCTTTTGTACTCCACGGCATAACGCTTATACCCTCAACTGTTAAGCGATAATCATAGGCACTTACAGTAAACTCTTTGTATTTTCCGTCGTAAAGTGCATCATCGTCACTTAAAAACTCCTGAGTGAAATGTTCCCCAAGCTCGGATATTGAGCCGTTTGTAACAATGCATGCGGCACGAAGCTCTAAACCCTCGGTTGCAAGCACATAAAGATTGCTCGTATGCATTGCCCATATCATACAACCGTATGCAAGCAGTGCTATCAGTGCAACAGTCAAAAGCGTGATGAGCACATACAGTATAGAGCGTTTTGCAACGGAATAATTATTGCGGATCAATTTATATTCACCATACCTTATACCTATGTATTGTAAGCAAAAATACTTACACGAGTATAATAATGCAATAATTATCGGCGTTTGTCAATGTTTAAAGTAGTTGACAAAATTGAAGATATGTTTTACCATGATGGTGTTATACTTTTCCATGGGATAAGTATGGCTTGCACTGAGAATGCGGGTGTAGCTCAGTGGCAGAGCGTCGGCTTCCCAAGCCGATAATGTGGGTTCGATTCCCATCACCCGCTCCAAAAATATACACCCGTTTTCATGCGGGGAAGTTAAGTCAAAATTTCAGGAGGAAAGGTACAAATGGCAAAGGAAAAATTTGAACGCACTAAACCCCATGTAAACATCGGTACAATCGGACACGTTGACCACGGCAAGACAACATTGACGGCAGCAATCACAATGACACTCGCACAGCAGGGTCAGGCAGCAGCAATGAGGTATGACGAATTCGACAAGGCACCGGAAGAAAAAGCACGTGGAATAACAATCAACACAGCACACGTTGAGTATGAAACAGAAACACGTCACTACGCACACGTAGACTGCCCGGGTCACGCTGACTATGTTAAGAACATGATCACAGGTGCAGCACAGATGGACGGTGCAATCCTGGTAGTATCGGCAGCAGACGGTCCGATGCCCCAGACAAGAGAACACATCCTCCTCGCAAGACAGGTTGGCGTTCCTTACATCGTAGTATTCATGAACAAGACAGACCAAGTAGACGACGAAGAGCTCCTCGAATTGGTTGAAATGGAAATCAGAGATCTTTTGAGCTCCTATGAGTTCCCGGGAGACGATATCCCGATCGTAAAGGGAAGTGCATTGAAGGCATTGGAAGCAATCCAGGCAGGCAAGGCAGCAAAGGACGATCCGGACTGCCAGTGCATCTTCGAGCTTATGAGCGAAGTAGACAGATACATTCCGACACCGGAAAGAGCAGCAGATATGCCGTTCCTTATGCCCGTTGAAGACGTATTCTCCATCACAGGCCGTGGTACGGTTGCAACAGGCCGTGTAGAGCGTGGTACAGTTAAGGTACAGGATACAGTTGATATCGTAGGTATCAGAGAAACACGCAGCACAGTAGTAACAGGCGTAGAAATGTTCAGAAAGCTCCTTGACCAGGCAATGGCAGGCGATAACATCGGTGCATTGCTCCGTGGCGTACAGAGAACAGACATCGAGCGTGGTCAGGTATTGGCAAAGCCCGGTTCCATCAAGCCGCATACACACTTCAACAGCGAAGTATACGTATTGACAAAGGAAGAAGGCGGCAGACATACACCGTTCTTCCCCGGCTACCGTCCCCAGTTCTATTTCAGAACAACTGACGTAACAGGCGTTATCACACTTCCCGAAGGCGTAGAAATGGTTATGCCCGGCGATAACATCAGAATGGAAATCGAGCTTATTACACCCATCGCTATCGAAGAAGGTCTCCACTTCGCTATCCGTGAAGGCGGCAGAACAGTCGGTGCAGGCGTTGTTGCAAGCGTTATCGAATAATTTCTGAAAAATAACTGAAACTTATAATGAACGGCGGCCGTCAATAAATCGATGACCGCCGTTCATTCATAAAATGTTAACAAAAAACGACAGAAAAGAAGTAGTGATAAGTAAAAAACCCTATAAAAAACGAAAAAACCGCAAAGTGACAAAAATATATCATTATTTGCATTGACATAAGCAATGCTTACTGCTAATATAATGTTAGCTGATAGGGGAATAATGAATTATAAGCTCTTTTTTTGCTTCAAATTTCAAAAAGGCATATGGTCAATTGTTCCCATTCACAGGTGCTTTAAAAATTTAAGGAGGAAAAAACCATGAAAAAAGCATTAGCACTTATCTTGGCACTCATGATGGTTATGTCTATCATTCCCATGGTGTCATCGGCAGCAACAACAGTTACAGCAGCTAACCTTTATGCAGCTTGCTCTAACACAAAAACTTGGATCGAAACAAACAAACGCATCCCCGCAACTGTAACAGTCGGCGGCGTTGTAATTCCCGGTGCGGATTTCTTCATGCTTATGTGTAAGCAGGTTGTAAATCTCGGTGCAAGCGGAACTTACGCACTCACAACAACAGGCGTTACAGCTCCCGAAAATCCCG
>JAZNWT010000134.1:0-16747 GCA_045593465.1 Clostridia bacterium | reverse complement strand
TACTGTCAACAAGGCCGCCTGTTTCTCTGACAATGGGAATTGAACCGTATCTGAGTGCAAGCATCTGCGAAAGTCCGCACGGTTCAAAAGCCGACGGCATCAAGAACATATCCGAGCCCGCATAAAATCTGTGTGCGAGCGATTCATTATATTCAAACCTCATCGCAACACGGCCGGGATATTTTGAAACAGCTCTCATGAACACATCGCAATAGCGTGCTTCACCGCTTCCGAGCACTGCAAGCTGAACATTACGCTGCATTATCTCGTCTATTGCATACTCGACTATATCCATACCTTTCTGCTCGGTAAGACGTGTTACCATTGCGATTATTGCGGCATCCGAGCCCTCCTGGGAAAGATTAAGCTCCTGCCGCAAAGCCGCTTTGCAAAGTGCTTTTCCACGCATTGTTTTAAGCGGATATCTTGCACTTATAGCTCTGTCGGTCCTCGGATTGTATTCTTCGTTATCTATACCGTTGAGTATTCCGTAAAGCACATTTGAGCGTGATTTCAAAACATTTTCAAGTGTTTCGCCGTGCTCCTGAGTTTGTATCTCTTTTGCATATGTGGGGCTGACGGTTGATACGGCATCGGCAAATACGATACCTGCCTTCAGGAAATTTACATTACCGAAGTATTCAAGCTGTCTGCCGTCAAACGCACTTTTACCCAAGCTTAAAAGCTCATCGACAAATCCACGTTCAAACACGCCCTGATATCTTAAATTATGTATTGTAAACAGCGTTTTTATAGCAGAATATTCTTTTTTATCCGCATATTGAAGCTTTAATAACGCCGCCGTCATGCCCGTCTGCCAATCATTGCAGTGCAAAACATCGGGGAAAAAGTCTATATGGGGCATTGCTTCAAGCACTGCCTTTGAGAAGAACCCGAAACGCTCTGCTTCATCATTGCTTGTACCGCCGTATACATAATCTCTTGCAAAATAGTATTCATTATCCACAAAATAAAACGGTACACCCTTGTATTCATACGTTTCTATTCCGCAATATTGGTTTCTCCAACCAACATCTATACGGAAATCACATATTTTTTTGAGCTTGCCCACATATTCGGGGTTCATAATGCGATACTTAGGGAGTATCACACGCACATCAACGCCTGCTTTTTTGAGTGCAACGGGCAACGTGCCTGCAACATCGGCAAGACCGCCCGTTTTAATAAACGGTTGTGCCTCCGATGATGCAATCAATATTTTTAATGCCATATATTCTACCTTCTTTTAGCTTTATATTATCGAATTCTTTCTTATTATTACCGGGAATCCGTCATAACCTGCAAGACGTCTGCCCCTTCTTATTGTAACGCCCTTGTCCAATATTACATGGTCGAGGTCACAGCTATGTTCTATCTGGCACGCCTGCATTACGATACAGCCTTTAAGCTTAGTACCCTCTGCAACCGTTACCCCGCGGAATATTATGCAGTCCTCCACCTCGCCGTCTATACGGCAGCCGTCAGCAATAAGACTGTTTTTCACGATTGAGTTTTTACCGTACACGGCAGGAACTTCGTCCTTTACCTTGGTATATATCGGATGTTCCGCACAGAAAAGGTCTTCTCTTATTTTCTTATTAAGCATTGACATATTGTGCTTATAATAGCTGCTCAAAGAGTTGAGTCTTGCAACATATCCGTCATAGCCCCAACCGTATACCTTAAGCGAGTTTGCTTTTTTCATTACGATATCACGTATAAAGTCCGTGGAATCATGAGCCGCCGCTTCTTCGATAAGATATTCAAGCAATGTCTTTTCCATAACAAACACGTCACACGCCTGACAGTCACTGCTTGGCTTATACGGGTTATATTCAATATCCAAAACTCTGCCGTTACCGTCCATCTTCAATCTCATGTCATCATATTGGTCATCGGGATTGAAATATGTTTCTTTATTGTACATGATTGTTATATCAGCACCCGTTTCTATGTGCTGTTTTAACATTTCATCAAATGTTGTGTTGAACACGGTATGACTGCCCGTGAGTATTACATAACGCTGAGGACTTCTTCTTACATAACCCATTACGCTTCTGTACGCATCAACAGTGCCCCTGTAAATGCCTGTGTTTTCCTTTGTAAGAAACGGAGGAAGTATGAAAAGACCGTCACGCTTTCTGTGCAGATCCCATTCCTTGCCGCTTCCCAAATGGTCCATAAGCGAATGATAGTTTTTCTGTGCTATAAGACCGACATTGCTTATTCCCGTGTTTACAAGACAACTCAAAACAAAGTCTATACAACGGTATCTTCCGCCAACAGGCACCGCCGCAATGGATCTTGAATTTGTAAGGTCACGAAGCTGCATATTCTGCTCGCCCGTGTATATAAGAGCGAATACGTTTCCCTGCATCAGTTGTTCCCTCCCTCTGTCTTTACTATCATTCCTACAGGTATTCTCTTGTTATCGGGAACTTTTTCATTGTTTGCTATCAATGTTATATCTCCCGTAAGGCGAGTATCATAATCTCCGTCCTCGTGAGTGCGTGGTGCACCGATTACTGCATTTTCACCGACTATTGCCTTTTCACCGACTATTGCCTTGTTTATCTTTGCACCCTTCTTTATGCAGGCATTGGGCAATATTATTGAATCCGCAACCTCTGCACCTTCCTCAACCGTTGCACCTGCAAATATAACGCTGTGCACAACGCTTCCTTCTATCTCACAGCCCTCCGTAACGGATGAGCTTACTATTTTTGCGTTTTCGCCTACGTAATGGGGCGACATTATGGGACTCTTGCAGTAAATATGCCATTCTTTTTCATGCAGATCCAATACGGGCGGTTCGCTTATCAGGTCCATATTTGCTTCCCAAAGGCTCTGAATGGTACCGACATCTTTCCAATATCCCTTAAAATCGTATGCAAACATACGCTTACCGTCATTGAGCATGGAGGGTATGATATTCTTTCCGAAATCATTTTCCGAATCTTTATCCCGAGCATCTTTTTCAAGATATTCTTTCAATGCGGGATACGAGAAAATGTATATACCCATTGAAGCCCTGTCGCTCTTTGGCTGCTTGGGCTTTTCCTCAAACTCATATATTTTGCCGTCATCATCCGCATTCATTATGCCGAAGCGGCTTGCTTCCTCCATGGGAACACGAAGCACGGCAATCGTTGCATCCGCCTGCTTTTCGATGTGATACTTGAGCATTGTTGCATAATTCATCTTATATATGTGGTCGCCCGAAAGTATCAGCACATGGTCGGGATTGTACTGCTCAATAAATGCAAGATTCTGATAAATTGCATTGGCAGTACCGGAGTACCACTGCCCTTCACTGCCCTTAACGTACGGCGGAAGGACATATACGCCGCCTGAATTTCTGTCAAGGTCCCATGCCTGACCGCTTCCCAAATATGAATTTAACTGAAGCGGCTCATACTGCGTAAGCACACCCACCGTGTCTATATCGGAATTAACACAATTAGAGAGCGGAAAATCTATTATGCGATACTTTCCTCCAAAAGGCACCGCAGGCTTTGCCATATGGTTTGTAAGTACGCCTAAGCGACTTCCCTGTCCGCCTGCTAAAAGCATTGCCACTATTTTTTTCTTTCTCATGTTGGTGTTTCCCCCTTCGTTGTTGAAGTTATTGAATAATAAGCACCTTCATACGGCAAAAGTCGTATGTTTATGTAATTTTCGTTATCCTGTTCGTAGCTTTTTATGATTTTTGACTTGCTCAAGTCAACGCCCGAAATAAGCTTCTTGACTTTTACGGGAGAGTTCATATGCAGCCTGTACGAATCATGCTCCACAGGCGTAAAATTGAATACGCATAAAAGCTCTCTGCCTTTATTGTCCCTGCGGATAAAAGCTACAATACTGTGGGAAGCGTCATTGACCTCCACCCACTGAAAACCTTTCCAATCAGCATCGTTTTCATAAAGAGCAGGTCTTTTTCTGTAAAACCAATTAAGCTCACGCACAAAAGACTGCATATCTTTATGCGTTTGATATTCCAAAAGCAGCCAGTCAAGCGACTGCATATATGCCCACTCTATAAACTGCCCAAATTCACAGCCCATGAACATGAGCTTTTTTCCCGGTTGAGCAAACTGATACATAAACAAAAGCCTTAACTGCTTGAATTTATCTTCATAAACGCCCTTCATTCTGCCAATGAGCGAGAATTTTCCGTGTACCACCTCATCGTGCGAAAAAGGAAGCACAAACTTTTCCGAAAACGCATACATCATGGGAAATGTAAGCTTGTCATGATGATACTTTCTGTAAACACTGTCATATTCCATATAACTTAAAGTATCATTCATCCAACCCATGTTCCATTTTAAGTCAAAGCCTAAGCCGCCGTATTCAACAGGTACCGTCAAATTGGCAAACGAAGTGCTTTCTTCCGCTATCAATACGGCATCTTTGCATTCTCTATGCACTGCAACGGAAAGATTTTTCAAAAGGTCTATTGCTTCTAAATTTTCTCTTCCGCCGTATTTATTGGGCAGCCATTCACCGTCCTCACGCCCATAGTCACGGTAAAGCATACAGCTTACGGCATCGACTCTCAAAGCGTCTATATGGCACTCTTTAAGCAAGAATACCGCTGATGAAACAAGAAAACTTTGAACCTCCGCCTTTCCATAATCAAACACAAGCGTGCCCCAACCCTTTTGGTCGCTCAAGCGAGTGTCTGCATATTCATAAAGAGGCGTACCGTCAAAACGCCTTAATCCGTGTGCATCACGGGTAAAATGTGCAGGTACCCAATCGGCAATAACACCTATACCGTTTTGGTGACAGGTGTCAACAAAATACATGAAATCCTGAGGTGTTCCCATGCGTGAGGTTATTGAAAAATAACCCGTCACCTGATAGCCCCAGCTTCCGTCATACGGAAATTCCGTAACAGGCATTATCTCGATATGAGTGTATCCCATATCACGCACATAGGGAACCAATTCATCGGCAAGCTGTCTGTATGTTAAATCGCTTTTCCACGATGTAAGATGTACTTCATATATGCTTATCGGAGATGAAAAAGAAAGTGCTTTTTTGCGTTCTTTTATATAATCCTTATCATTCCACTCATAATCATCTATATTCCAAACTATCGAAGCCGTATTAGGCCGCAATTCACTGTAAAAAGCGAACGGATCTGCTTTATAGAGTATATCGCCGCCCTGCGTTAAAATCGCATATTTATATTTACAGCCTTTTTGTATATTATCTGCAAAGCCTTCCCAAATACCGCTCGTCGAACATCTCTGCATTATGTTGCGGCTTATATCCCAATCATTAAAATCACCGACAACGCTTACCGCCTGTGCCGACGGTGCCCATACCGCAAACCTGTATAAACGCTTTGAGTCCTCCTCAACCTCATGACAGCCCAAAGCACGGTAAGCATATGCATTTTTACCGGTGTTGAACAAATAAAGCTCGTTATTATCAAGATGTTTTCGCATTTTTAACTATGCCCCGAACGTATGCCCTCAAAAAAGGTTACTTGTTATTTTATTGTATCACTAATTAACCCACTTGTGGAGTGTTAATTCCATTGTTTACTATTTGAACACAATCAAAATCAAAAAGCATATATTTTTTAATTTTCACTGCATATTATGCTCATTTCAAACCCAAACTAAAACCGTCAATAAAGTGATGGGAGGAAATAAAAATGCCTAGTCCTAAGTCAGGAAAACAGACTATCAGATGCAATGTTTTAAGCTGTATGCATAACTGCGACTGCGGCTGCGATTTGGGTTCAATAGACGTAGAACCCACCTCCGGCCGTCACAGCGGCAACGCAGAAGACGAAAGCCTTTGTGCAAGCTATCAGTGCAGAAACTGCTAACTGAAACAGTCTTGTAAACTCACAATTGACGACACAAAAACGCTCCCGAAAACGGGAGCGTGTTGTGTAGATAATAAATCATAATCCAAGGAACTTTATTTGCAATGACGCTATATCTCGTGAATTTACAGATGTGTCGCTTGTGAAATCGCCTGCGTTGAAAAATGCACCTTCAAGCTTTGTTCTTTCAAGCAAATAAAGCTGTAATACGGCTATATCTCGTGAATTTACCTTTGCATCACCGTTTGTATCGCCCTTTACCGAAACGATTTTGCTGTCTGTGACATTACCGTTATTATCGAGCAGTTTAACCGTGTATCCCGTTCCGATAAGAGCGTTTTCATCTGTCACTTCTTCGCCATTGCTGTCATATACAACAATATTTTGTCCGTTTGTAAAGTTTTCGGCAAGTGCTTTGAGCAATGTTTTTTCGCCCACACCCTCGATCATGCCGCTTTCTTCGTTTATTTCATATTCGCTTTCGGGATTTACCGTTAAAACAGGCGGTTTAGGTGTGATGAACGCAATACCGTTTTCCTTTGCATACTGCTGTGCATACGAACCGTCCTGACCGAACATTGTAAGCTTAGGGCAACGTGTAAAAGCGGAATCGCCTATTGTTTTAACGCTTTCTCCGATTTTTACGCTTTCAAGCTCGCTACAGCCGTAAAACCCAAGGTCACCTATTGTCTTTAAGCCGCTTCCCAGCACAACATTTACAATTCCGAAGCAGTAAGAGAATGCACCGCCTCCGATTTCCTCCACGCTGTCGGGAATCCTTACCGTTTTAATTGCACTGCATCTGTAAAACGCCGAATTGCCTATTGTTTTTACACGGCTTCCAAACTCAACGCTTTCAAGCAAGGCACAGCTATGGAACGCACGGTCACCTATCTCGGTAACATTTTCACCAATCGTGACACTCTTTAAAAGCGTATTTGCTCTGAATGCTTCCTGTGCTATAACTTTTACGGGAAGTCCGTCTATTTCATCGGGTATTGTAACTTCCGCCGAGCTACCCTCATAGCCCGTTATTCTAACGTATGCATTGTCGGTTACATCGTATATAAGCCCGTCCTCTGTTGTAAGTATCGGAGGATATACTTCAAACGGTATCCCGAATTCTACTGCATTTTTATGTGCCGCAGAACCTTTTTTCGCATGAACGGTGGTTGTTGTTGAAAAGACCTCTCCGTCCAGCTTATTTACGCTTTCGGGAATTATTATATCCTTTAGACTCACACATGAAACAAACGCTTTATTCCCTATTCTTTGCAAGCCGTCATTGAGCGTTACGCTTGAAAGCATTCGACAGTCCAAAAACACCAATTCACCTACAAGCTTTACATTTTTCCCAAGTGTGATGCTTTTTATTTCCTCATTTCCCACAAAGCCGGGATATACTATTTGTGTTACGGGCAGTCCGCCTATTTCATCGGGTATTACAACATTTTCGCTCGTTCCCCTGTATCCCACAACCGATACTTCACCGTTCATCGAAGAATATTTAAGACCGTTTACAGTATAGCCAATATATTCGCCGTCCTGATTTGTATCGTTATCGGTGGGTATGTATTTTAAATTATAAAGGGTAACTATATCCGGCAATATTCCGTTTTCAGCGTAATAATCAAGTGCATATGCCGCAAGCAGCAAGCCCGAATAATATGATATTTGGTATCCCTCAAAGGCACTCGTGCATGATGCGGGGAAATATCCGAGCGTCGATGCATACTCTGAATTTTTATAAGCTATTTCAACGGCTTTATCAATGTGGATAAGCACCTGAGTATATGATGTATTTGCTGCCGTTCTGGGTTTATACACCTTTTTATAGCTTACTGTTGAGCTTGATGTGTAGTTTTCATATCTCAATCCGTTCAACGCATAGCCTGCCATATACGCCCAAGCATCGTCCGTGATTACATATTCTCCTACGGGAACTGCCTTTGCTATCAAATGCTCGGTGTCAAACATCAGTGTGTTCATGTAAGCTTTATAATGCGACATTACCGTTCCTGCCGCTTTTGCGATTTCGTCCACCGTGAAGCTTGTTCCGTTTTCTACCTCCGACAACGAGGGGTGCTTTGTGGGATACGGTGCGGCGGTTGCGGTGGATACGGGAGTTTCCGTCACCGTGGGAGTATTTGTGATTATCGGTGTGGGTGTGGCAACAACCTCGTATGAGTCGGTATCCGTTGTTACATAATTAAGCTCATATTCACAATCAACAGCAGACGGTAAACGACCGTATTTGCTGTAATATTCAAGAGCTCGTGCCGCAAGCAGTAAGCCCGAATAATACGATACCTGACCGGAAAGAGCACTGCCGCAGGATGCGGGCATGACACCTCCGTTATTGTTTGCATAATTTGAAGTTTTCCATGCTATTTCAACAACTTTATCTATTTCCACAGATACGGGAAGAGTTGAACTGCTTGCTTCTCTTGTCGGCTTGGTGACTTTTTTATAGGCTATGGGCGTGTCTTTTGTGTAGCCCGACAGATTAGATGCAGACCACGAACCCGATATACCTGCCAATGCATAGCCTGCCATATACACCCATTCATCGTCCGTGATGGTATATTCTCCAACCGTAACTGCCTTGGCAATGGAGTATTCACTGCCAAGCTGCTTATATGAATCATAATGGGAAACTATATCCTCTGCCGCCTGAGCAACCTCAGCCACAGTAAATGTTGTGCCGCTCGGCACCGTGCCAAGCACAGGGTGCCTTGTGGGGAACGGTGCTTTAGTCGGTGTAGGCGTCGGTGTCGCAGTAGGTGTGGGTGTGGGCACAATCGTATTTATTTTTTCAATACTTGCTATCCACGGTATATTTTCTCCACCCTCTGCACTTATAAAGCCGTTTTCATGAAAAGCAAGCTGTCCCTGCTTATTCGCTTTAAGCTTGAACGAGAAAATGTCCGCAGGGAATGAAGTAATAGGTGCTGTTGTGTTATCAAAAGAAATAACGATTTTTGCACCGTTCTCGTCCTCTAAATATTCATTCTTGAATCCTGTACTGTCTTCAAGAAGGCATATTAAAGAATCTTCCTCTACTTCAGCAAAACTTGTATCAATGGGTATTGTAAGCTCGAATCCGTTTATGTTTTTGGGGCTGCAAAATAATTTAACTGTTGCTTTAACAACATCAAGCGGATCAGGTCTGACATTATATGCATCCAATAAAATTATTGCTTGCTCGGTCATGGGAATTGCAGTTGCTTCGGGCAAAGAAGCTTCTCGTGCAGATTCCGTGAAATATTTATATTTGCTGTCATCATCCATGCCCGGCTGTTCCTCAACTGTTGCATTCTCATTGGGTATTATCATCGTATTCAACCAGGTACAGCCGTCAAAAGCCGAAGATCCGACAAGTTCGACACTTTTCGGCATAATAACGCCCGTCAACTTCCGACAGCCATATGCCGCATAGCTGTCTATCCTTTCTGTGCCCTCCGCCACAAAAAGATTGCCTTCTCTGCCACACGGAACAGTATGAAGACTTTTATCTCTGCCGTATAAAACTCCGTCTATATCAAGAAAAACCGCATTATCTTCCGCAACTTCAATATTTTCAAGCAACGGGCAGTCGCAGAACACTTTTTTGCCCATTTTGGTTACTCCACTGCCTATACTGACTTTTTTTAATGACGGTAAGCCCTCAAAAGCTCCCTCTTCTATTTCCGTTACACCGTTTCCTGTTACAATGCTCTCAAGTGCACTGCACCCCGAAAATACGCTGGGTGCCAAATATGTTACACTATCGGGAATTATTATGCTTGTAAGCGATGTGCAATGCGTAAATACAAAACGCTCTATTGTTTTCACGGTATCGGGAATTGAAACGCTAACAAGCGATGTGTTCCCCTTAAACGCATTCTTTGCTATTGTTTCAACTTTATAACCATCTATTTCCGACGGAATTTCAACATGACTGTCGCTTCCCGTATATTTTGTTATGGATACCGAATTGTTTGATACAGAATATTGAAAATCACCGAATACTTCTTTTACTGCAATATTCACTGCCGATGCATACGGTACAAATATGCTCATACACATTACAAAAACCAACAGAAACGATGAAAACTTTTTCATGTCAATTTCTCCTTTTTGCACTTTTCTTTAGTTTACCTATTATCTTTCTTTTCGTCAATCGTTTTCAATTTGTCATATTTCGTTCGGTGAAATTTTGTCACGTTAAAAAACAAAAACGCTCCTCTTTTCAGAAGCGTTCTATTATGTTTTTTCAGTCCAAGAAAAGTCTTGTTTTTTTATAGACATCGCCGCTGCCCAAGGTAATTATCATATCACCGCTTTGAGCGTTTTCGTCCAAGTACGTGCGTATTTCTTCAAATGTGGGTATATAAACCGTATTTACACCCGTTTTGGCTATTGCTTCCGCCATATCCCTTGCATGAACGCTTCCGTCGTCTGTTTCTCTGCCCGGGTATATATCGGGAACGATAACCGTGTCCGCATACCTGAAGCAGTTTAGATTATCAAGGAAAAGAGTTTTTGCACGGGTATAGCTGTTGCATTGGAATACGCACCACATTTTCTTGTGCGGATAACGATCGGCACCCGAAAGCACGGCTTCTATCTCGGCTGTATGGTGTGCATAATCGTGGAACACCTTTATTCCGTTACGCTCACCGTAATATTCAAAGCGGCGGCGTGTGTTCTTATAATCTGCAAGTGCTTTTATTATGTATTCGTCGTCAATACCCAATTCGATAGCCGTTATTGCGGCGGCAACGGAGTCTATTATGCTATGCTCGCCGGGGACATTCAATTTTACGGTAAAGAGCTTTTCGCCGTTGTGCATAAGGTCATACGATGGGTTGCCCATTTCATCGTAAACTATGTTTTCGGGCGTATATTCCGCGTCCTTCAAGCCGAAAGAAATGCATCTTTTATCCGAAAACTCTTCCATGAGTGCTTTAACTCTAAAATCGTCACTGCAACCGATGAACACGCCGTTTTCGGGCAAAAGGCGGATATATTTTCTGAATGCTTCGACTATATTGTCTATATTTCCGAAATAATCAAGGTGGTCATTGTCTATATTGTTTATTATGGCAATGGTGGGGCGAAGCGTTAAAAAGCTCTCGACATATTCGCACGCTTCGGTGATGAAAATATCATTCGAGCCGAGTGCAACACCGCCGCCCATGAAATCGACAAATCCGCCCACATGAACCGTTGCGTCAAGTTTGCTTTCATGGGACATGAGTGCAAGCATTGAGGTTATTGTGGTTTTTCCGTGACAGCCTGCAACGCCCACCACGGTTTCATAGCCCTCGCTAAGCTGTCCTAATGCAACACTTCTTTCAAGCTGAGGAATATTGTTCTCCTTAGCATAAACACGTTCGGGATTTATCTCTTTTATTGCAGCAGAGTAAATTATAAGGTCCGCATCGCCTACATTATCTGCATCATGCCCTATAAATACTTCGATACCGTCCTTTATAAGCTGCTCGGTAAACGGCGATGAGTTTGCATCGGAACCCTTTACAAAATACCCTCTTGCCGTGAGTATTCTTGCAAGACCGCTCATTGAACAGCCTCCGATGCCTATAAGGTGTATTTTTTTATGCTCGTTGATATGTGCCATGTTCTTTCCCTCCTTGATAAGGTATTATATACATTTTAATTGCAAATAGTGCTGCACACCTGTGCAAAGCAAACATCGGCAAACTTTTTCTTTGCTTCTTCGGCCTTTTCGCGGCTTTCAAATATACCGAAAACCGCACTGCCGCTCCCCGTCATCATTGCACCCAATGCACCTGCTTCGATAAGTCTTTGCCTGTACTGTGCAATTTCAGGCACCGCTTTTTGTGCTTCCAATTCAAGTGCATTATAAAGCTTTGAAGCGATTTTTATTTTATCGCCTGCATTTATTGCATCAAGCATACCTTTAGTATCCGCACATTCAAGCGGAAGCTTTATTTTTGAAAACAGCATCGGCGTGCTTACGCCACGGCTGCCCTTAACTATAAGCAAGTCAAGCGGCACTGCTTTTTTCGGGGTTAAGATTTCACCTATGCCTTGAGCCAAAGCACAGCCGCCCAGCATACAAAACGGCACGTCCGCTCCTATTGTTTTGCCTATTTTGAAAAGTTCCGCTTCGTCATAGGCATTATACAGCTTTTGCAAAAGATTTAAGACTGCCGCCGCATCCGCCGAAGCACCGCCCATGCCTGCTTCACTCGGTATTCCCTTTTCTATGATTATGTGAGCACCGCCGCCGCATTTTTCAAGATATGCCTTTGCCGCACGGTACGCGGTATTATTTTCGGGAAGCTCAACATTGCATTTTACGGTTATACCGTCCGCCTTTTCAGCATACACGGTATCATGCACGCTTACGCTGTGCATTACGGACTCAAGGTCATGATATCCGTCGCTGCGTTTTTTAGTTACCGATAATGTTAAATTTATTTTTGCATACGCATTTATTTTTTCCATGCGTATATTATACTCCTTTATGGCAATACTCGCATTATCAAAATGAAAGGTATTTGCCATGAATAAAAAAGTTTACAAGATCATCATTATTTCTTCAGCAACAATTTTAAGTTTCTTCTCCTTTATGCTTCTCTTTTTTCCGTTATCTCAAAGTGACAGTGTGTACGAGTCCGTATTTCGCCTGCACATAATCGCAAACAGCGACAGCAGTGCCGACCAAAACGTAAAGCTTCTTGTTCGCGATGCACTTTTAGAGTACGAAAAAAATGCAATGGAAAATGCATCAAGTCTTGAAGAAGCACAAAAAATACTCATGGACAACGGAGACGAAATACTTTCTTTAACAGAAAAAGTGCTTAAAGAAAACGGCATGAATTACAAAGCACAGCTCATGGTAGGCAATTTTTACTTTCCCGACCGTGAATACGGCAAAAAATTCTATCCTGCCGGCAATTATGAAGCACTCAGAATAATCTTGGGTGACGGCAAAGGCAAAAACTGGTGGTGCGTAATGTTTCCTCCGTTATGTATATTAGAGGTCGATGACGGGAAAATTGAGCAAGAGGAAGCTCGTTCTGTTGATTCTGTTAGTTTTGACAGCTTGCTTCTTGACCTTATAAAACGCATTGACGGAGGAACAGTATGGAATTCAATAAAAGAAAGCTTTGCTTCCTGCTTGCCATAACTCTGCTTTTAAGCTTTATACTTGTGCCGCATTCCATAGCGGCAGTTTACAAGGTGGGCTCACGTGGCAGTGAAGTAAAGCAAATACAAACAAAGCTGAAGCGATGGGGCTATTATAACGGTTCCGTAGACGGAATATTCGGTTCAAAAACAAAGGAAGCCGTTATATATTTCCAACGAAAAAACGGGCTTACGGCAGACGGAATAGTCGGGCCTGCAACACTTAGAGCACTTGGTATGTCAAGCTCGGGCTCGTCAGGCTCATCGAGTAATAATTCAAATCTTTATCTGCTTGCACAGCTCGTTCACGGCGAAGCAAGAGGTGAGCCGTATAAAGGTCAGGTAGCAGTTGCGGCAGTGGTTTTGAACCGAGTAAAAAGCTCGTCATTTCCCAACACCATACCGGGCGTAATATACCAAAACGGGGCTTTTTCGGTTGTTGCGGACGGACAGATAAACTTAACGCCGAGCGAAACCGCAATAAAGGCGGCACGTGACGCAATGAACGGTTGGGACCCCACAAACGGCTGTCTTTATTATTATAATCCGGCTAAGACCACAAACAAGTGGATGCTTTCAAAGCCCGTTAAGCTTGTAATAGGCGAGCACGCATTCTTTTAATACCAAGTTTTCAGGAGTATAAAGTATATGTCACAAAAAGCAAAAAGGATAATAGAAAGATTCATAGTTCCGTCAATACTTACTGCCGCACTTATTGCAGTATCGTTCTACGGAATAAGCAAAAGCTCACAGGCTGATGATTACAAGCAAACCACAGAATCAATGTTCAGGCGTGCTTTTTCACAGCTCTGCGATGATTTTTACGAAATGGAAGTGCATTTGAGCAAGCTCAAGGCGGCATCGTCGCCGTCACGCTGTATAATTCTGCTCGACGATATATGGCGGCTTTCAGGCTCAAGCGTAAGCTTAATGTCGCAAATACCTGCCTCCCATGTGGACACGAACGAATTGAACAGCTTTGTTGTGCGTGTGGGCGACTACGCTCATGCACTCACAAAAAAACTTTTGAATGATGAAAGCTTGACGGAAGATGACACAACTCAAATAAGCAACCTCCAAAAAAAGTGTGCGGAAATATCAAAGGAGCTAAGCTCACGCCTTGCAAGCGGCGATATTCCCACCGTATCTCTTGACGGTGACGGTTTTTTCTCGTCCACCAAACAGAACGAGGACGGTTACCAGGACACCGAAGGCATTGACGAATTCCCGACACTGATATATGACGGGCCTTTCAGCGAAAGCACCGAAAAAGCGGAGGCTAAGGGACTCAAGGGTGAGGATATAAACGAGGACGAAGCTATAAAGCTTGCAAAAGAAGTGCTAAAAACAAGCTCCTCTCCTTCTTCTTCTTCGTTAAGCGACGGAAAAATACCGTCATATGATATCACGTTCGAGTCCGAGGACGGCTCTTGCACCGATATTTCAATAACCAAAAAGGGCGGTATGCTGCTTTGGATGATGAAAAGCGGCACCGATGGAAGTGCCGGCAGTCCGGATAACGGCAATAACAGTACAAGTGCATCACCGGACAACAGCAGTGAAAACGAAAGCAATGCAAATGTTGATGAAGCAACAACAAAAAAGCTTATTGAAGCTGCACAAAGCGAGCTTGAACGGCTTAATTTCAAAGGTATGCACCCGACATATGCACAGTATTACAACAACACGGCGGTCATAAACTTTGCCGCAACTCAAGATGATGTAATACTCTATAACGACCTTGTAAAGGTTTGGGTAAATTTAAGCTCGTTTAAGGTCACGGGAATGGACGCAAGAAATTATATTTTCAGTCACACGGAGCGGGAATTGAAAGAGCCTGCAATAAGTATGGAGGAAGCAGAAGAAAAGCTTTCTTCATCACTTGAAGTTCAGGAACGCAATATTGCCTTAATACCGCTAACTCCAAGCACCGAGGCTTTGTGTTATGAGTTCAAAGCAACCGTTGACGATGAGGAATACATAGTATATATCAATGTAGAAACAGGCAGGGAGGAAGAAATTTTTAAGATAATAAGCACCGAAAACGGTCAACTTGTTATTTGACAAACCGATAAATTTCAAGCATAATATACAGCGTGTTTGATCCCTATGATTTTTTTAAAAGTGAAGCAGTAAATCTTTTGAGAAGCAGCGTTTATGAAAGTGCAAGCCAAAGCGACATAAAGTGTTGTTCTTTTGGGTTTGAGCTAAGTACACCGCTTCCTCTTATCGTAAGGGAGAGTGCCGATATTTGGGTAAGCAAAATACCGCACTCGCCTTATTTTAAAGAGGTAAAAGCATTAAATGGGCATATCTGTTTTGCTCTTTCGGATATAGCATATGCGTACTGCACGGAACGCATTATAAACGGAAAGGATATTTTTCTTCCTCAGCTTAACTGTATAAGGAATGATGAAGATTACGCATATATGCGTATGCGTATGCTTGCACGCAAAAACAGCGATAATTCTGTTTTTCAGAATGAAAGTGTACGTGAAGCATTATGGGCGGTATTCGCACTCATATCTTCACAGTCCTCATCTGCACTGAAAAATGCCTGCCGCAAAGTATTGGCAATAGGTTCCACGCTCAGTGCAAAAGAGCGTTTTTTACTCAAAGAACGCTGCTCTCACATAGGGCTATGCACAGCTTTACTTATATATAGGAGACTTGACTTAGAATGAAAATCAAATGGCTGGGGCATTCCTGCTTTCTTATTACATTAAATGACGGCACTAAAATACTTACGGACCCCGTGGACCGTGAATCGGGATATGATATCGGCAAAATAGAAACCGACGTTATAACCGTAAGTCACGACCACCACGACCATAACAACATATCGGCTGCAGTAGGTACGCCCCATATAATAAGCACCGAAGGTGAGCATGACATATCGGGAATTAAAATAACAGGCATTCCCACATGGCATGACGATGTGTGCGGCACAAAACGCGGAAACAACATGATGTTCCTGATAGAAGCAGACGGCATTCGTATGCTTCACGCAGGTGATTTAGGTCAGCTTTTAGACCCGTTGACATTAGAAGCCGTCGGTGAAACAGATGTGCTCTTTGTTCCCGTGGGCGGAGTTTATACAATAGATTACTCAAAAGCACTCACTCTCATGAGCACTTTAAACCCCAAGCTCACAGTACCCATGCATTACAGGACTGCTTCTGTTACATTCAAGCTCTGCGATATAGCACCCTTCCTAAACCGTGCCGCAGATAAGTTCAACATACAACGCATAAACAGCAGCGAATTTTTCGTTGATGCCCCAATACTCCACGGAAACACCGTGCTTCTCCCCGACTGCTCCCGTTGATTATTTTTACGTGGGGCTCTGCCCCACACCCCGCCGACTTTTTGTAAAAAGTCGTCAAAAACAGGTTGAGAAATAAACCAAAAATCAGTTCGCAAAAAAGGCGAACTGATTTTTGTATACCACATTGCCTCCTCCCATGCAAGGGAAAGTGGCACGTCAAAGCCGTGACGGAGGGGTTGTAAGCCTTGTGGCTTAAAGTAAAAGGTTAGAAATAATAATGAATAAGCAGATTAAACTTTATTGTAAAAATCAAAATACTTACCTTTTTTGAGCATGAGCTCTTGGTGTGTTCCGTACTCTGCAATTTTTCCTTTGTCCATTACAATTATTCTGTCACAGTTCTTAATAGTAGAGAGCCTATGTGCAATGATAATACAGGTAACATTTTTATTTAAACCGAAAATAGTATC
>JAZNWT010000133.1:0-12384 GCA_045593465.1 Clostridia bacterium | reverse complement strand
TGTATTTTCGGGTGCGTAAGCACTCGCTCCTCTGTGAGCCCAAACCTTTGTTGCCATACAGAAAATTCTCCTCTAATATCTCTTTCTTGAAAATTGTAACATATCAAAGCATAATAATGTATGAATTTACGGTTAATTCATACCGTAACAATGGATGCATACGCATCATTTCCGTTAATCTCCAAAAGTGCTATCGACGGTTTTCTGCCATTTCTCGGTGATGTTGGGCTTCCGGGATTTACCGCCAAAACCGTACCGGAATATTCCACCATCGAAACATGGGTATGACCGTACAAAACGACAGAACAATTAAGTTCTTCAGCCCTATAACAAAGACTTGATCTGTCATACGTTGGGGAATACTTATTGCCGTGTGTTACGAATATCCTTACACCGCCAAGCGTTATTACCTGCTCGGACTCATATTTTGATGTGAAATCACAGTTTCCTTTTACAACATAAACAGGTGCACCTTCAAGAAACTTTGAATCATCGGCAAAGTCTCCAAGGTGTACCCATGCATCCACCTTGCCTAACTTTTGAGCCAGGCAAAGCATTGTTTCTTTCTTTCCGTGACTGTCTGCCACAACGCCTACACGCATAAACCTTTAGTTTCCTTCTTTTAAAAGAAGCTCATAAAGTGCCGTAAGTGCATTCTTTCTGTGGCTCAATGAATTTTTCTCTTCGGCAGACAACTCTGCAAATGATTTTTCGAGAGGTTCATAATAAAATAACGGGTCATAACCAAAGCCGTTTTCACCGCGTTTTTCTCTTAAGATTTTACCCTCAACACTGCCGAGAGCCGTTAACGTCTTCATATCCTTTCTTGCAAGAGCAACAGCACTTACAAATCTTCCGGTGCGTTTTTCATCCTCAACATTCTCCAAGAGACTTACAAGCTTTGCATTATTTGCCTCATCATCGTGCCCATCGCCTGCAAAACGTGCACTGTAAACGCCCGGAGCACCGTCAAGTGCATCGACCATAAGCCCGCTGTCGTCCGATATTGCCGCATCTGCAAACGGTGCCGCCGCCAATATTTCAACAGCTTTTTTAACTGCATTTTCCTCAAATGTGGTACCGTCTTCTACTACGTCAATATCTATGCCTGCTTCTTTTAAAGTTACCATCTCTGTAAAAAACGGGCTCAGTATAGCTTTTATTTCTGCCACTTTATGTGCATTGTTAGATGCAATTATAAGCTTCATGAAAATACTCCAATCAATAAAATATATACTATTTTATCACTATTTTCATGAAGCTACAACAATCATATAATGATGATATGATGTTCAAAACTCATTTGCATACATCGGTGCAAACACAGAAACCGAGCTTAAATCATAGGGTTTTGAATCCACACGGATTTCAACATCATAAACCACTGCATATTCTGATGCCGTAAGATACAGACAGTCGTAGCATGCGTTTATCAAACCGTCTACATCTGAAACTGCAAGAAAGTCAGAAGAAACATCAACAACTGCACGGTTTTCGTTTATAGATGCACTGTTGAGTACGGTACCATCAGGAAAACAATTTAAGAGATTCTTATGCTTAGGTCCCTTTATAAGCTCTTTGACCGCACTTTCAAAATCGGTACTGCCCTCAACATAGCGTGTAACAGGCACATTCAAGCTTGCCTGTTCATTAGGAAAATAAAGTGTCATGCGTTTTGCATTACCGCTCGATACAGCTACATCGGACTCTTCAACATTTAATACCAGCTTTGATGTTTCATCCAATATTTTTTTACCGTCCGCAACTATAGAAACCGTTTCTACAGATGCAAACTCGGTAAGTGTATTAACTATAGCGGTTATCATTATTTTTTGTTCTGCTTCGCTTTGTTTCGGAAGATTTTTTAATGTTACCTCTGCATTGCTTCCTTCTATTTTCAGTTCTATATTCGTACCCTCGGGTATTACCGTAAATACACCCATTTTGGACGCACTGATATCATTGTCATAAGAGGCCTGCAAATATGACAATGCCGCCTTACCTATGCCTTCTTCCCACGGTATTTTCTTCATAACGGGAACCATCATTCCATCTTCGGTGGCATAGTACAGCACTGTGCGTCTGTATGCCGAATCATAGTTGCTGTCTTCGTTGCAGCCTTCATCATCAGCTTTTTCAGAATCTACGGTTTTGCATGAAATAAAGCAAACCGCCATTATCGAAACCAGAATAAAGCATATACCTCTTTTAACAAAACTCATAAAATAAACCTCCAAAGTGTTTGTTTTATGATTATTCAGCAAAAAGAAGTAATATGAACTAATATGTATTTTTAAGCTTTTTCATTATTCTGCTTTCCATTCTTGACACCTGCACTTGTGAAATGTTAAGTATTTTTGCTGTTTGTGTCTGTGTCATATCCTTAAAATATCTCAGTAAAATCAATTTTTTCTCTTCATCGGGTAAGGCTTCAAGCATCTCTTTGAGCATAATTTTATCAACCGTTCCCTGTATCGTACTTTTCTCATCTTCAATTCTATCCATTATACATATATCGGAATCCTCACCGTGGATCGGCTCATATATTGAAACACAAGGTCTTACCGCTTCAAGCGACATTACAATATCTTCTGTTTTTATGCCCGTCTCATCGGCAAGTTCGCAAAGCGTAGGTTCCCTGCCGTTTTTATTCGCAAACTCACGCCGTGCACGGTCTATTTTTACGGCATACTCTTTCAATGAACGGCTTACTTTTATTATACCGTCATCTCTTAAAAATCTTTTTATTTCTCCGACTATCATCGGTACTGCATAGGTTGAAAACTCCACGTCATATGACGTATCGAATTTTTTTATACACTTAATAAGCCCCATACACCCAAGCTGGTATAGGTCATCATATTCTATTCCGCGATTGAGATATTTTTTGACTACAGATTTTACAAGTGCTATATTATCCTTTACCAATTTATCGAAAGCAATTTCATCACCGTTTTGTGCGGCAATTATAAGCTCTGTTATATCAGCTTTCATACTTGATTCTCTAAAGCAATCTTCTTTTTCAGTAAAACAGTCGTTCCTTCATTAGGCACGGACTCAACTTTAACAAAATCCATAAATGCCTCCATTACGGCAAAACCCATTCCGGACCGTTCCAAATTCGGCATCGAAGTATAAAAGGGCTGCATGGCAAGTGCTATATCCTCAATTCCGCTACCTTCATCCCTTATTTTTATCTCGACCGTCATATCATCATCGGTCACACAGTCAATATAAATAATGCCTGTTTTTTCGTTACCATAGCCGTGTATAATCGCATTTGTTACAGCCTCGCTCACAGATGTTCTTATGTCGGCAAGCTCCTCTATTGTGGGATTGAGTGCCGAAACAAACGAAGCTACAGCCGTTCTTGCAAAAGCTTCATTTTGCGACACACTCAAAAAACTTAAACTCATTTTATTTTTACTCATAATATCCTCCGTATTCTTATACATTCACCGCAGTGTTTAACTCTTCCATTATTGAAAACACACCCGACATACGCAATATGCTTTCTGCATGCCCATGTGCATTTGCGATTTTCATGATTCCGCCCTGTTCGTTGATTCTTTTGTAGCGTCCCAAAATAACGCCGATGCCTGTACTGTCCATAAATGTCACACCCGACATTTCAAGTATAAGTTCTTCTGTTTGCTCGTTGTCCAACAGCTCATCAAGTGTCTCCCTAACATTTTTGGCACTGTGATGATCTAATTCTCCTCTTAACCGTGCAATTATTCTTTTACCTTCCTTTGTACACTCTATCTGCATATATTCCTCCTGCATTCAAATAAAAATTGCCGTATACAATTAAGAATTCAACGGCAATTTTCGTTTCCTTTTTAAAATTTTAAGTGTTTCTGACTATTATTGACTGTTTTATGCTTTTCTATTCTTAAATTTAAAATTTTCTATTCATGCAGTGCTGTAACATCGAGCTTTCCGTTCAAAGCAGCTGCTTGTTCAAGCAGTCTGTTTTGTGAAATGCAGTCAACTTCTTTCATGTCATCGTCTAAAACTATTATTACTGTATATGTATTGCTCCCTATATACCGCATTGCCTGAGAGTATGTAACTTTTTTGTTCAGTGCAATACACTTTACGGGCAGATATTCACCCTTTCTCAAGGTTGTTCTGCTTCTTAAAACTGATGATATCTTTACTGTTTTAATACGTTTCAGCTCTCTCATATCTGCAAAAGCTATAAAAAATGCAAATATCGCAAGCGACGGGTTAAAAGGTTTTACGAAAATTGCGGCAATACCAAGTAATAATGCCACGATAAAACCCAATGCTATGCTTATTTTTTTTGCTTTTACAGCATCGGTTTTTAATGAAAGCATTGCGAAAAGTATTCTTCCGCCGTCAAGCGGATAAGCCGGCAGAATATTCAGCAAGCCCAAATTTATGCTCATTTGTGCAAATTCAAATACAAAACCAGATGTTCCGTTTTTAAGCGACACACAGCAAAGCCCCGTAAGTATACTGAAAACAGGGCCTGCACACGCTATTGCAAATTCATCACGTGCACTTTTAAATTCACCGAAAAGCCGTGCTTCGAAGCCAAACGGATGCAGTTCTATGCGTTCCACATTATATGAAAGTATATATGCCATTAAAGTATGGCTCAATTCATGAAGTGACAGCACAAAGAACAAAAGTGCAACAAATGTCAATCCGTCATTTAATATATAGTAGATAAGAGGAATTAAAAGCAGCGGATTGAATGTTACCCGTGTATTTCCAACATCAAACAGCTTCAATCTATCAAAAACACCTCTTTGGGGTTTATTGGTCTGCCGGATAAATGTGTCTTCAGCGTCAGTACCTCATTTGAAGCTATCTTGCCTATTGTATCTCCCTCTTTTAAGTTTTGACCTTCTTCAACGGTTATCTCCATGTTTCCGCTGTACGATACTTCGCAATCACCGTCGAACACCAAAACCACGGTATTATCTTCGCATAACTTCACAAAAGAATTATCGCTTACCTTTATATATTGCTCGTTTTTGCTTGTTAAAGACGCACCGTCATCATTATCGAGAATTTTTACATCTGAAGTTTCTATGGGCAATTTGTATTTGCTTGACGGTGAAAACACTTCCAATATTCCGGGTAACTCCACAAACTGCAATTTGCCTAATTCATCATATTCGGAAGAATCAACAGAAACGGCATCGTATTTCGCCGTTACAGCCAAATCCGATGCCGTTATATTATTCATATCCGCATATTTTATAAGCATTACAAAAGCACATGCTGCGGCACATATGCCAAGCTTCAAAAGCAAAGCTGAGTTTTCGTTTGACTTCTTGCTCTTTTGATTATTTGTTTCCGTAACAAAACCGGTTGAATTCATTTTCTTCATATTCCCACGCCTCCGCTATAAGAATATGAAAACACACCTTAGCTTATTACTTAAAAACAGAATACGCTTTTAGTCCTCATCTTCATCTTCAGGCAAGTTTGCATTGTGATAAACTTCCTGAACATCATCATTATCATCAAACTTGTCGAGCATTTTTTCAAGTTTTTCGGCAAGCTCCGCATCTGCTTCAACAGTATTTGAGGGTACCATTGAAACTTCTGCGGTAATGAAAGTATAGCCTGCACCCTCTAAAGCTTCACGAACCTCGGAAAATGCTGCGGGAGCAGTTGAGATTTCATAAGCATCGTCCATAGCCTCGAAATCATCAGCACCTGCATCGAGTGCAAACATCATAAGTTCATCTTCATCAACCGATGCCGACTTTTCAACAACGATTATCCCCTTCTTTTCAAACATCCAACCAACACAGCCCGATGCACCCATTGAGCCGCCGTGCTTATCAAAGATATGTCTTATCTCTGCAGCTGCACGGTTACGGTTATCCGTAACTACTTCTACTATAACGGCAACACCGCCGGGGCCGTAGCCTTCGTAAGTTATCTCTTCATAGTTAACGCTTCCGAGTTCACCTGCTGCCTTTTTGATGGAACGCGTAATATTATCATTAGGCATATTGTTTGCCTTAGCTTTTGCTATAACATCTCTTAATTTTGAGTTGTTTGCAGGATCACTTCCGCCTTCTTTTACTGCAATAGCTATTTCTCTTCCGATTTTGGTGAAGATCTTACCTCTTTGAGAGTCAGTCTTTTCTTTCTTGTTTTTGATATTAGCCCATTTGGAATGTCCGGACATAATACTACCTCCTATTATAATGACTTGTGTATTATAACATTCTTTGTGCAGTTTGTTAATACTTCTTATCGAATAATTAGCACTAAAAATTCCCTGTTTTTGGGTGTAAAACCGTTCCATATCACTCTTTTTAACAGCAAAATACCTTAATATTAGAATTTCTTATTGCTTTTATTCAAAGAATAGGTTATAATGCTTTCATAAAGCTACGGTGCATCGCAACGATTACACCGTAGCAAGATTTTTTAATTCGGAGGAATATTTATATGGCTGCAGATCTTGATTTATACGGCATTTTTTGTACAGTTGCAAGATGCGGAAGCTTATCGCATGCAGCACGTGAACTCTACGTCAGTCAGCCCGCAATAAGTCAGTCGATGCACAGACTTGAGTATATGCTCGGCTGCACACTTTTCACAAGGACAAGCCGAGGCATAACCCTCACCAATGCAGGGCGTATGCTTTACAGTTATGCGGAAAAAGCAGTCAGTTTAATAGCTGCTGCGGAGGACAGAATCAACAGAATGCGTACTTTACAGTCAGGAAGCCTTATGATAGGTGCATCCGATACACTCTGTCAGTTTTTCCTCCTGCCCTACCTTGAAAAGTTCCATGCTGAATATCCCGATATTCAGCTTCAGGTAACCAACCGTACAACGCCTGAAACCATCGAGTTTTTGAAAGTCGGCAAGGTTGATATAGCTTTGGTAAATCTTCCTGTTGACGACAGTATGCTTTCCGTGCGTGAAATACTTAAGGTTCACGATATGTTTGTTGCCTCTGAGCGTTTTGCACACCTGAAAGACAGAAAGGTAACAATGGCAGAGCTTGCAAAAGAACCCTTGGTACTTTTGGAGAAAATGTCTAACTCCCGTAAGTACCTTGATGATTTTGCTTCTGTTTGCGGCGTTACACTTCACCCTGAAATTGAGCTTGGTGCACATAATCTGCTTGTTGAATTTGCTCGCATAGGTCTTGGTGTATCCTGTATCACGTATGAATTTGCGGCAGATATGATAAAAGGCGGTGCACTCTTCGATATTAAGCTTGATCCTCCTCTTCCTCCGAGAAGCATCGGTCTTGTATCGCTTGAGGGCGTTCCGCTTACAGCGGCGGCTGATCGTTTCATAAACATTATTATGCAGAGCGATTCGCATCCTGCACCTCCACCGCAGTTTGAGGAGTAATCACATCTCATGAACAAAAACACAAAGTCTCTTTTACTGTCATTACTTTATATAGTTTTGGCATTAGCCGTTTGTGTAACAGCATTTGCACTTTTTTATAACGGCGGCGGTGCTTATATGTTAAGATCGGGAGAAGCAAGTGCTTCTCCCGTTTCTCCCGTTACCCAAAACGGTGAAGACGGTTCAACTCCATCAGTTTCATCACCCACGCCAAAAGCTTCTGCAACCGCAAAGCCGTCAACTTCCGGCAGATTGTTTCCGTTTATGGAAAACGGTATGTGGGGCTATAAAAACAGAAAAGGTGAGGTTGTTATTGCCGCCACACTAACTGCAGCCTACGAGTTTAACGAGTCAACCGCATTTGCCGCAAAAGACGGACTTTTCGGTATCATATCACGCAACGGCATTTGGCTTGTTGAGCCTCAATGGAGCGATGTTCTTCCTTTTTCCGAAAACAAAGCCGCAGTTAATAACGGCTCTAAATGGGGCTATATTGATACGCAGTATAATCTTATAATCGACTATCTTTTCGATGAAGCAGGCTCATTCTCATGCGGAAGAGCATTAGTTAAAGATTCATCCTTAGGTGACGGTTACGGTTATATAGATATAAACGGTACGCTTGCGGCTTCCGCCAAATGGCGAAAAGCAAATACTTTTTATGAGGACAAGGCATTTGTTAAAAGCGGCAGTACATCATACATAATAAATAAAATCGGTGAAACTGTTGCAACTTTGCAGAGTGATGAAAGCGGAACAGCATATTCGGAGGGTTTTGCTCTTATCAAAGCAGATAATGAATATTTCTTCATGAATTCACGTTACAGGCAAGCATTCTCAGAAACATATAAAAACGCACTTCCCTTTTCTTCTTCGTATGCGGCAATACAAAATAAAGACGGACTTTGGGGATATATAAACACAAGCGGCGAAATAAAAATAGAGCCTGCTTTCCATGATGCAAAGTCTTTCAGCACAACCGATAAGCTTGCCGCAGTATACGATGCGGAAAGCGGGTTATGGGGATATATTAACAAATCAGGTAAGCTCGTTATTCCCTTTGAATATGATGAAGCCGATACATTTTTGAACGGTTATGCGGTTGTAAAACAGGGCACTATACATTATATTCTAGATACCGAAGGAAATACTGTGTTTCTTTATTAAAAAACACTTGCAAAGAAACAGCTTTTGTGATATCATTCGATAGTATGAATTTTGTAACCACTTGTATTTATATTAGGAGGTAATTAGTAATGGGTAAGTTTTGTGAGGTTTGCAACAAGGGCACAATGTCCGGTAACTTGGTAAGTCATAGTAACAGAAAAACAAGAACAAGCTGGGCTCCCAATGTACAGCGTGTTAGAGTTATCGTTGACGGTACTCCCAAAAGAATGAATGTTTGCACACGTTGCCTCCGTTCCGGAAAAGTACAGCGTAGTGTCTAATTAAAACAAACAGGAATAACAATTTACAGCCCTATCGTTTAATATGGGCTGTTTTGTTTTGCTCAAAAAGCACCGTTTTTTTTAGCTTCATCTCTTATTTGCAATAAACCTCTATCGTCTCACATATAAACTGTGCCGTATTTTCACCGTGTTTGTCTATGTTTTGCTTAAAGCGTTCATCGGCAACATACATCTTTCCAAGACCTGCAAGAATTACATTTGTGCAAGTATAGTAATTTTCAGTTATATAATCCTGCAGTTTTTTCACAAGTGCCTGTGCTTCATTTGAACTTGGCAAAGCAGAGCTTTTCTTGCAATGGGCAAACTCACCGATTATATCATCAAGCCCATCTGCCAAAGCAACGTGCTTTTCTTCGGAATAAGCTTTGCTTTTTTCAAGGTATTCAGAATAGGCTTCTGAACTTCCCCCTTTTTCTTTTGCTTCTGTTTGGTAGTTTTTATATTCGGTATTATTGAATAAATTCATGATTAACTCCCTTTTAAATTAAAACACTTTGTGTAAGGATTATAAAAAAAGATATTTCGACAGTTTTGCACATGAATTTTAGCTCTCGTAATTTCAGTGAAATCGTTCGTTTGCACTCACGGTGAAATAAATTCCTTACGGAAATTGTGAAATTCGCTGCTTACGCATCAAGTGAAATGAAATAAATCCACTCACGCCCGCATGCATTTCACACGCCGAAGGCGTATTTCACGCACCAAGTGCATTTCACAAATCCCATAAGGGATTTATTTCGTTGAAAAAACATCCGCGAAGCGGATACCTTTACATCTTCAATATTCACTATTACTTCTTACTTTCCAAAAATCGACCTTGATTTTAGTGAAGAGTGAATAGTTAAGAGTGAAAAAGTAAAAATCGACAAACCACTATCGAGATTTGTCGATTTTTGGCAGGGGCAGAAGGACTCGAACCCTCAAGAACGGTTTTGGAGACCGCTATGTTACCATTACATCATGCCCCTAAAAGCTTCAACTTTGATATTATAGCATTTTTGCATTGCTTAGTCAACAAAGTTGAGCAGATATTCTTTTAAATTATCATATGAAATTCGCTTTATATCTGTGTCGGAAAATCCCCTTTTTTGCAATTCATCAAATACAAGCGGCACATTTGACGGATTCTTTATATCAACGGGTAAAGTTGTCATTCCGTCAAAGTCAGAGCCTAAACCAACGCATTTTATGCCGCCCACATTCACTATATGTTCTATGTGGTCAACAATATGCTTTACACACGCTTTTTTAGGTTCATCACTAAGCTGGGGCGGATAATAGTTTACTCCTATAAATCCATTGCTTTTCGAGATTGCTTTTATATGTTCGTCTTTTAACGAGCGTTTATGTTCTAAAACGGCACGTGCATTTGAATGTGAAGCCATTATTGGTTTTGTATAAAGTGAAAGTGCATCGTCTATTCCTGCATCGTTAAGATGTGAAAGGTCAAGTGCCATACCGATGGAGTCCATCTCTTCAACTATCTTTTTTCCGAGCTTTGTTAAGCCCTTTGAGCCTTTTCGCATTGCAGGATATGCAAGCTCGTTTGTTGCATTCCATGTAAGAGTCATTGTCCTAACACCGAGCTTATAAAATACTCTTAAGTTTTCCTCCTTGCCCATTATTGCTTCACCGCCTTCAATGGTGAGCACAGTTGCAATCTTATCGCTTGTCTCATCAAAATCGCTGTTAAATGGTACAAGATACGGATTTTCTTTAAGCATTTTGAAATATGCATCAAACATATTCATTGCCTGTTGAATAGGCATTGTTTTCTCATCAGGGTCTATCCATGCAGCAAAGCATTGAAGCTTTACATTGCCCTTTTCAAGCGTTTCACGGGATATCATTTGCTTTCTTTTAGCACTTTTCAAATCATACCCCTCGTTATACATATAATAAAGAAAATCACAATGTGCATCTGCAACGGGAAATACCATATTTTCAAACCTCGCAAACGGTTAAATATTGGGGCGGATGTTTTCCGCCCCTAAGTTTTTACTTAATTCATTTTATGCTGTAATTATATACTTATTACTTTGCAAACTCAACAGCACGTGTTTCTCTGATAACATTAACCTTTATCTGACCGGGATATTCAAGCTCTGTTTCGATTCTCTTTACGATATCCTTTGCCATTATTATTGTATCAGCATCGTTTACGCTTTCGGGCTTAACGAGGATACGAACTTCACGACCTGCCTGGATAGCAAACGACTTATCAACACCGTTGAACGAATTTGCAATCTCTTCAAGCTTTTCAAGACGCTTGATGTAATTTTCGAGAGTTTCACGTCTTGCACCCGGTCTTGCAGCACTTATTGCGTCAGCCGCTTGAACAAGGACTGCTTCAACAGTGCTCGGATCAACATCACCGTGGTGAGCCATTATCGCATGGATTATCTGATTGTTTTCACGGTACTTCTTAGCAACATTAGCACCGATTTCGGCATGGGGACCTTCGACCTCATGGTCTATTGCCTTACCGATATCATGGAGCAAGCCTGCACGCTTTGCCATTGTTACGTTTGCACCGATTTCAGCAGCCATGATACCTGCAAGATGTGCAACCTCGATTGAATGCTTCAAAACATTCTGACCGTAGCTTGTCCTGTACTTCAATCTGCCGAGCAGCTTTACAAGCTCATGATGCAAGCCGTGTATACCGACCTGGAATATTGCCTGCTCACCTGCTTCACGAATCTGAGTATCAACCTCTTTGCGAGCCTTTTCAACCATCTCTTCGATTCTTGCAGGATGGATTCTGCCGTCCATAATAAGCTTTTCAAGAGCAATTCTTGCAACCTCACGGCGAACAGGATCAAAGCCCGAAAGGATAACCGCTTCGGGAGTATCGTCGATTATTAAATCAACACCCGTTGCTGTTTCCAAAGTTCTTATGTTTCTGCCTTCACGGCCGATTATTCTGCCCTTCATTTCATCATTGGGAAGATCTACAACAGATACGGTAACTTCAGCTGAATGGTCAGCTGCACAGCGCTGAATTGCAGTTGAAATAATTTCTCTTGCAATATTTTCTGCTTCGTCACGTGTACGCTGTTCAATTTCAAGACTTTTAAGTGCCTTTTCGTGAACAAGGTCGCCTTCAAGTAAACTAATGAGATATTCTTTAGCCTGCTCTCTTGTAAGGCCTGAAATCTTTTCGAGCATTTCGAACTGACTTCTCTTGAGAGCCTCAACTTCAGCAAGTCTTTCCTCTGCTTCTCTTATCTTCTTGAGAAGTGCCTCTTCCTTGCTTTCAAGAGCTTCAGTTTTCTTATCAAGAGCTTCTTCCTTCTGAATGATTCTGCGTTCCTGACGCTGAACCTCGTTTCTTCTCTCCTTGATTTCCTTTTCGTGCTCTGTTCTTTCCTTGTGTATTTCATCCTTGGCTTCAAGGATTGCTTCACGTTTCTTTGTTTCGGCAGTAGTGAGAGCATTGCTAATTATTCTTTTTGCTTCTTCCGTAGCGGAGCCGATTGCTTTTTCAGCAACTTTTTTTCTGTGGATTCCGCCGAGTACAAAACCGAGGATTCCGAAAACTGCC
>JAZNWT010000132.1:0-3257 GCA_045593465.1 Clostridia bacterium | reverse complement strand
TGTGAGCTTGAAATCGGAGTCAAGATAATATCTTATATTGTTAAGCTGTTCTTTTGTTGATATAAGATACGGATTATCTGCCGTACCGTCACCGCCTGCAAAGCCGTTTGAAGCATTTGCAAAGCATGGCAAGACAAGGCTCATGGCAAAAACGAATATCAAGATTATTGCTGTATATTTTTTCATAATAAACTCCTTTTTTCACTCAACAACATTTGATTGTTTTTACAAACACGAAGAAAAGGACTGAAATTCAGCACTTTTCTTCGTTTCCTAAATTATTGAGTTGCAATTTTACCCTGCTACTGTTCTTTGCAGTTCTGCAATATCACGGGAATTGGTTTCCGCATCTCCGTTAACATCCGCAAGCATTTTTTCAATGCCTTGGGTATCGCTTCTTCCTGCAACATATCTCTGCACAACGGCTATATCCTTTGAATTGACCTTTAAGTCACCCGTTACATCACCAAAGTTACTGTCCGCCTCATTAAATGTAAGGTTGGGTATGCTTCCGTCCTCGTTTGCAACTATTGTGCGTACAGTGTCTGTGTAGAAGCCGCCTATTTTATCGGCAGGAGGTTCAATGTACACAGGCGGTGCTAAAAGAGCATTCATTTTTTTCGCCACCGAAGTTTGTACACCGTTTTCAAGATATGCACAGTTTACGGTCATCAGGCTTGTATATGCATAACCTACGAGTCCACCCATTCCTTTGTTTTGTTTTTCGCATACAAGCTTGCCTGCACTGTAGCAGTTTATAAGATAGCTTTCGTCCGTATATCCGCACAAGCCACCCATCAAGGCCTCATAGAGTTCTTCATACTTGCCATACTCATCTATAACGGTTACTGTGGAGGTGTTAAACGAATTCCTCATTTCACTCAAGTCTGTAAATCTGCCCGCAATGCCGCCTACATAAACAGAATAATTATTGTTATATGACCGTATAACCACATCAGCATGACTGCTGCAGTTTTCTATAAGAGAGTTTTCTGCAACACCCACAATGCCGCCTGCCGATTCTAAGTTTTTGGTACTTGCGTTTTCAATATAGCTTTCCGAAACGATGCAGTTGCTTACAGTGGAGTTACAGACCTTGCCTGCAATAGCACCGACACCCGTTTCGTTTGCGGTTTTGCTCAATTTAACAGTACAGTTTTTCAATGTCAAGTTCTTTACTGTAGCACCGTTTGTATAGCCGAACAAACCTGCATAAAAGAGATTTGTTGCTGTAATGTTTTGTTTTAATCCGTCTATTTTAAACCCGCTACCATCGAAATTACCGTTAAACGCTGTTTTAAAGCCTATCGGTAAAAAGCCTTGTGCATCATTATAAAACGCTCCGCCTTCTTCAAAATCGGCTTCTTCAAACACTATGTCATTTATAAGTTTGTAATAGTAGCTTGAGCTGTCCGAATATGTAACTATGCCCACATTCTTGAGCTGCTGTTTTGTTGCAATCATGAACGGATCTGCTTTTGTGCCGCTTCCGCTTTCAAAAAGAATACCTGCGTCGGATTCCTTTTTTAATACCGGGTACGGATAATTTTCATCACCCATCTCCCAATATACACCCATGCCGAAATCTTTATATGTTTCAGCATTGAGCATTTCTTCACGAGTGCACCTTACAGCACCGTTATCTTCGCCGCTGCAAGCAGACGGAGCAGTTTCGTCAAGATAATATACCGAAAGCTTCTCTGTTTTAAAATTGGTGCATATTGCACCCACGAAGGATTCGCTGTCTGCTTCGGCTGTTATTTTACCGACATTGTAGCAATTTACAATTGAGTTGGAATTGCCGCCTGCAACTATACCGCCTGCATATGCATCACTGTTTTCCGCTTTTGCGGTTATATTGCCTGTATTGTAAGAATTGTATACATCACACGTTCCGCTTGCAACTATTCCGCCTGCATATGCGTTTTTTACAACATTGCTTTCGCCTACTATTATTGCTGTAACATCGGAGTTGTTTGCACAATTTTTCACACTGTTAACCGTATGCTGTTTGTCAGAATATGCAATCACCGCTATTCCGCCTGCATATGCACTCCCTGTTCCCTCTGCAACAACTATGGAACTGCTTGTGCAATTTTCGATTGTGCCGCCAATGCTTATGCCTGCCGCACAATAGGTCGCTTCAAATACGCAGTCCTTCGTGCTGAGGTTTGATATATTGGCATTATCTCCAACGAATATTGCTGCTTTTTCTCTGCCCGACTGCTTCATATTGACTATGCTGTAACCGTTTCCGTTGAAATAGCCGTAAAAGCCGTTGTTCTCGCCTATGGGAGCAAAGCCGTTTCCGTCGTTATAAAAAGCTCCGCCCTCCTGAAAGTCGGCTTCTTCAAACACTATATCATTTGTCATTTCAAAATATAAGCGTGTACGGCTTATCGAGTCATACCATATGCGGATTATTTCCAAATCTTCGGGTGACGAAACAAGATAAGGCTCTTCCTTTGTTCCCTTGCCTTCCAAAGCTATTATTCCCTCATTTGTATTAACCTGAACGGGATAAGGATAACCGTTTGAGTCACCCATTCTCCAGCCTGTTACAAAATCGAAACCGACAAACGATTCCCGATTTTTCATTTCTTCCGCTGTGAGTTCCAAATCACCGTGTTCTTCTTTGCCTGCATCGCCGTAAGGAACCTCTGCCGTACCTTCAAGATAATAATTTCGTGCCGTGCCTTCTCTGAAACTACTCGTTATGGCACCGCAGCTAAATTTTGCTTCAGAGCTGTTTTCTGCTCCTTCAACCGTTATTTTGCCGACATTATAACATTCTTCAGCTCTGCTCGAAGAAGCTACAATACCTCCGATATAACAAGCCGCATATTCATCATGCAGTTTGATGCTTATTTCTCCTGCATTGCAGCATCTTTTAACAGCATATTCCCAGTAAGCGGAAGAAGCAATACCGCCGATTCCTACACTGCACTCTCTGCTGATATTTGCGTTCAAGCTTCCGTTGTTTGCACAATTATAGAGTTCTGCACTGTTATAACCGACAATGCCGCCCAAACGTAATCCGTACGGATAATAATCTTCTTCTTTGTTGAATCCTGATGTATCTAAAGTAACGGTTGCATTGTTGCAGCAATCAAAGATGTTAAAATAGCCGTGACGCTCATCGGTGAGATCCGTAGCACCTAACAATCCGCCCACACTTTTTGTGCCGCAAACTTCTCCGCTTACGGTGCAGTTTTCAAATCCGCCAACGGATACCCTGCCTGCAATACCCCCTGCAA
>JAZNWT010000131.1:0-3643 GCA_045593465.1 Clostridia bacterium | reverse complement strand
GGGCGGATATTATCCGCCCGATTACATAATCAAGGAAAATATACGGGCTACGGTGTGAATATAATGAGCATGGGTGATATAATATGCGTGAAATTCAATACAACAGAGAGGCAGCAGTTGCATATGCTCAAGAGTGGGCATTAAACAGAAATCCTGCCTATTATGACTTTGAGAACATTGGCGGTGATTGCACAAATTTTGCTTCGCAGTGTATTTATGCAGGTGCTGAAATGATGAATTTTACGCCTGTTATGGGTTGGTATTACCGCTCTGCATCGGACAGGACGGCATCGTGGACGGGCGTGGAATATCTTTATAATTTTCTTGTAAATAACCGCTCGGTCGGACCGCATGGATATGTTGTGCCTAAAAGCGGTGCAATGGTGGGGGATATCGTTCAGCTTGGAAATTCTAACGGCGATTTTTATCACAGTCCCGTGATAGTTTCCGTATCACCTGCAATACTTGTTTGTGCACATACATTTGATGCAAAAAACAGACCGCTTCAATCCTACGATTATGAAACAGTCCGATTCTTACATATTGACGGTGTCAGAGTTTGGGATTGGTAGGGGCGGATATTATCCGCCCGAACGGTTCAAATATATTGATCAGTTCGTGGTGGGTAAAACACCCGAATTTGCGTGCTTACAAATCATGTTGAAGGTTTGCTCGCTTATGTCGTGCTCAATTTTGCAGGCATCTTCCCTTGCGGTGACTTCATCAACGCCCAATCTGATAAGAAATGCAGTGAGCAACTTGTGCCTGTCATACATACGCTTTGCTATTTCATATCCGCTTTCGGTAAGCTGAATAAGGCCGTATTTGTCCATTGTAATATAACCGTTGTTTTTAAGATTCTTTGCGGCATAGCTTACACTCGGCTTGGTAACATTTAAGTGCTGTGCAATGTCTACCGAACGAATAAAACCGTGCTTTTCCTGCATCATAAGCATGGCTTCAAGATAATCTTCTGCGGAACGCTGTATTTTCAAAGAAAAAAGCACCAACTTCCTATAATTATTAACTATAGATTATCATAAGTAAGATAATTTTGCAACAAAGGTAAAAAAGGTATTGACAAACGGAGTTAGTTATATTAAACTAACTTGAGGTTAGAGAAATCTAACTAAAATTTTTACAAACGTGTTAGCTTAAACTAACTTTAAACGTGGAGGAATACTATGCCGCTCTATCTTGCGAATGCAGGTGAGGAAAATATAATTCGTCGCATAGGCGGAAGCCATGAAATGAAGAAGCACCTTGAAGATTTGGGCTTTGTGGTTGGTTCGGCAGTGACGGTTGTTTCTTCGATAGCAGGAAATTTAATTGTTAATGTTAAAGAAGCGAGAATAGCCATAAGTCGTGAAATGGCTATGAAGATAATGATTTAAGTCAAGGAGGACTCAGATGAAAACTCTCAGGGAAGTTAAAATTGGCGAAACGGTAAAGGTGGTTAAGCTCCATGGTGAGGGTGCCGTGAAAAGAAGAATAATGGATATGGGCATCACAAAAGGCGTTGAAGTTTTTGTACGCAAGGTTGCACCCTTGGGCGATCCTGTTGAAGTGAATGTGCGTGGCTATGAATTGTCGCTTCGCAAGGCAGATGCCGAAATGATAGAAGTAGAATAAAATTTTTGCTAAAATGTTAGAGAAAACTAACTAACAGGAGGAGAGAAATGGAAAGGGAAATTAAAATAGCACTTGCCGGAAATCCAAACAGCGGTAAGACAACACTTTTTAACCGTTTGACAGGCTCAAATCAGTTTGTCGGAAACTGGCCGGGTGTTACCGTTGAGAAAAAAGAGGGTAAGCTTAAGAATCATAATGAAATAACAATAGTTGATCTGCCGGGCATATATTCGCTTTCGCCCTATACCTTGGAGGAGGTTATCGCCCGTAATTATCTCATAAAAGAGCGTCCTGATGCAGTCTTGAATATTGTTGACGGAACTAATCTTGAAAGAAACCTTTACCTCACAACACAGCTTATTGAGCTTGGCATACCCACAATCGTTGCAATAAACATGATGGATGTAGTCAAGAAAAACGGTGAGGAGATAAACTTAACTGAGCTTTCAAGAGCACTTGGCTGCAAAGTTGTTGCAATATCGGCACTTAAGGATACGGGAGTAACGGAGGCTGTATTTGCGTCGATAGATGCCGCAAGGAGCAATATTGTTCCCACAATGCCCCATATTTTCTCAGGCTCGGTTGAGCACGCACTTGCACATATTGAAGAAGCAACAGTGCATAACTTGCCCACGCAGCAGCAGAGATGGTATGCGATAAAGCTCTTTGAACGTGACGAAAAGGTTGTATCACAGCTTTATCTTAATGAAGGAACAATGTCGCACATCGAGAGTGATATAGCCGCTGTCGAAAAGGAAATGGACGATGATGCAGAGAGCATAATCACAAACGAACGCTATGTATATATAGCAACCGTTATGCAGCGTTGTGTCAAAAACAAGAAAAAAGGCGTGCTCACAATATCGGATAAAATAGACAAAATAGTGACCAATAGATTTCTCGCCCTTCCGATATTTGCACTTGTTATGTTTCTTGTATATTATATTTCCGTTTCGACAGTCGGCACATGGGTGACCGATTGGGCAAATGACGGTGTGTTCGGTGACGGTTGGAGCTTGTTTGGTTTACAAATACCCGGTATTCCGGTGCTTGTGGAAGGCTTGCTTGAAAGCATAAACTGTGCTCCCTGGCTCTCCTCACTCATACTTGACGGTATAGTCGGAGGCGTAGGTGCGGTTTTGGGATTTGTTCCGCAAATACTCGTGTTGTTCCTCATGCTTGCGTTCCTGGAAGCTTGCGGTTACATGGCTCGTATAGCATTTGTAATGGACCGTATATTCCGCAAATTCGGTCTTTCGGGCAAATCGTTCATACCTATGCTCGTTGGTACCGGTTGCGGTATTCCCGGCGTTATGGCTTCAAGAACCATTGAAAATGAGCGTGACAGACGTATGACTATAATGACTACCACATTCATTCCCTGCGGTGCAAAGCTTCCTATAATCGCTTTGATAGCGGGAGCTTTGTTTGACGGTGCATGGTGGGTAGCTCCGAGTGCATATTTTGTAGGTATTTTTGCAATAGTAGCTTCGGGAATAATGCTCAAGAAAACAAAGATGTTTGCAGGCGATGTAGCACCCTTTGTTATGGAATTGCCTGCATATCATTGGCCGACACTCGGTAATGTTCTCCGCTCAATGTGGGAACGCGGCTGGTCGTTTATAAAAAAAGCAGGAAGCATCATATTGCTTTCAACAATAGTTATCTGGTTTACTTCAAGCTTCGGCTTCGCGGACGGTAAGTTTGGCATGGTGGAGATGGATAGCAGCATACTTGCCGCAATAGGCAACGCAATAGCGTTCATATTCGCTCCGATTGGCTTTGGCACATGGGAAGCGGCTGTTGCATCCGTAACAGGTCTTATCGCAAAAGAGAACGTTGTAGGCACATTCGGCGTGCTGTTCGGCTTTGCCGAAGTAGCCGAGGACGGTATGGAAATTTGGACTAACCTCCAAACGATGTTTACACCGCTTGCAGGTTATTCGTATCTGGTGTTCAACCTCCTTTGTGCTCCGTGCTTTGCGGCAATAGGTGCAATAAGACGTGAAAT
>JAZNWT010000130.1:0-9050 GCA_045593465.1 Clostridia bacterium | reverse complement strand
TGCACTTGTTATATGCCTTGTTTATGTTTTCTTCATGAGCAGGAAGCAGTTTGGTGGTATGAGCGGAGATATTTCGGGTTTCTTGCTTGTTATATCCGAGCTTGCAATGCTGTTTTCGTCGTTTTTGGCACAAAGGATTTTTTAAGTAGGAGAATTAAGTATGATTTTAATAATAGGGCCTGCTCACAGTGGCAAAAAAGAATATGCAAAAACATTGGGATATGAAGACTCTGATATGTCGTTTGACGCATTTTGCGATAAGAAGGTAATATTCGATGTTGAAAAGCTTATATTCGAGGATCCTTCAATCAGCTCGGAGCTTTTACCCGTTCTTCTTGAAAAGGAAGTTGTAATATGCTGTGAGGTGGGAAGCGGAATAATTCCTGCTTCAAAGCACGAGCGTATATCACGTGAGGCTGTCGGCAGACTGTGTATAGCTTTAGCACAAAATGCCGAAAAAGTAGTTCGCATACAGTGCGGTATACCAACGGTTATTAAGGGGTAGGGCAATATGGAAGTGATAATAATTCGTCACGGCAAAACATACGGCAATTCAATCGGCAGATATAACGGTACGATTGATGACCTCTTGTGCGATGAGGGCATAAAAGAGGCGGAAAACGCAGGTTGCATGGAAGATGTTTCGGAGGTGTTTGTGACGCCGCTTACAAGAACGCACCAAACTGCCGCAATATGCTTTAAAAACGCAAAGCAGACAGTTGTGGAGAATCTCCGCGAAATGTGCTTCGGTGATTTTGAGGGGCGAACCGTAAAAGAAATGGAAAATGACGAAGCGTTTAAAGCATGGAATGAAAGCCGCTGGACATTGCCGTGCCCAAACGGTGAAAGCATCGAAAGCTTTTCAGAAAGAGTCAGCAAAGCTTTTATCGAGGTTGTAAACGAAAGCTTAAAAGCGGAAAAAGACCGCATTGTAATAGTTGCACATGGCGGCACGATAATGGGCATAATGTCAACGCTTGCAGAGCCGCAACAGGGATATTTCGATTATTTCTGCAAAAACTGTACGGGTTACAAAATAATAATAGAGAACGATAAGTGGAATAAAACACATAGGTTTTCTGAGTTTTTCAAGCTCGAAAGGCTTAGCTGATGAAACTTACATTCAATATAACCACCGATAATGAGGATTTAAGACGTTTTTCTTCACCGGACGACTTACGCAGTATGCTTGACGGATTTAACGGTGTGGAGCTTATGTACTTGGGCAACGGCGACAATAATATAATACTCCCCGAATTTGTCACAGGGCTTCACATGAGCTATTTCCCGTTTTGGCTTGATTTTTATACCGGCAATACTGAAAGAGTCACGGAAGAATTCGACACGCTTGAAAACGCATACAGCTATTACGGCGGTACAGACAAGAGTGCAATAATAAATAAATTCAGGGACGATTTAAAAATTGCTCACAGATACGGAGCGGAATATGTTGTGTTCCATGTCAGCGAATCTTCAACACGAGAGAATTTCAGCTTTGAATTTTATCACAGCGACGAGGAAGTTGTTGATGCGGCGGTTGAAATTCTGAACGCCGTTTTTGAAACAGAGGACGGGAGCATTGCACTTTTAGTTGAAAATCTTTGGCAGAGCGGCTTTACGTTTACCCGAAAAGAAATAACTCAAAGACTGCTTAACAAAATAAAGTACAAGAACAAAGGCATAATGCTCGATACGGGGCATCTTACGCACACCGATACAACTCTTAAAAATCAGGAAGAAGCACTTGAATATATTTTTAAAATGCTTGATGAGCACGGCTCGCTTTGCAAGCATATAAGAGGTGTACATCTTCATCAATCAATAACAAGTGAATACATAAAAGAAATAAAAGCAAATCCGCCGAAGCTTTTGCCCACATATGAAGAACGGACAATGCAGATGTTTATGCACGCTTTCCAAACAGATAAGCATCTTCCGTTTACGGCAGACGGTGTTGATTTGCTCGTTAAAAGAATTTCCCCCGAATATCTCACGTTTGAGTTCATGACAAGTTCGAGGGAAGAACATATTTCGTTTTTAAAACAGCAGAGAAACTGTTTATTTTAATGTCACGCTGTTGTTTATAACGGACGTGCTGTAGAGGAAAAGTATATCCGCATTTTCAAAATCAACGAACGAGCCGACAAAGTCCACATTCATATATCTGATATCAACAAGTACCGTTTTTTTATAGCCCTGTGCAAGAAGCGGTGCTATACTGCTCGTGAACGAATCACGGAATATAACGAGTGTTGAATCGTTGTTTATTTCGGGATTATTTATCTCAACAAGCGAAACGGGACCGTTTAAAAAAATCTCATACGGATCCGCTCCGTCCTTGTTTTCAAGCGTGTAAACATCAATAGCCTTGTCGTTTTCGTAATCATAAGCGGTAAATGAATCAATAAGGTCATTTGTAAGATAGGTTATCCTGTCTTTTTTTGTGGGCAGCATCATTTGACCTGCATAAACGCCCGAAAATTCCAAATCAAGAGTATGGGAAATGTATTTATCGGGTGATGACGGTATCGAAGTACCCAAAGCGTCTGCAAGTACCGATGCCGTATCGATTATTTTATCCTGACTCCAATGCGTGTCGGTGGTGTAATAATCATCTATCGAAAGTGTGGGGAATATATCAATGTATTCCATGCTCTGACAGTTTTCAAGCAAAAGTGCCGTAAGTCCCGAATAATCTATTGACGGATAACCGTTTTGTGAAGCCAAAAAATAGTTTTTATCGGGAATGAGTGAAAGATAAACTTTGTTTGATGCGGAAGCATATTTTGATACAGCATGTTCAAAGCGTGAAGCGGCACGAAGCACGCTTGATTCGTCCAAGGGATAGTCAAGTGATGCAATGTGACCGTTTACATAGTAAAGCCCGTTATTTTCTTTCTGTGCAAAAGCATAGCGTGATATCAATGCTTTCACGGAACGGAAAGAATCACGCATGGGGAATTGGTCAAGCGTGTAGGATTCAAAATCACTCATTGCCTTGCCCGATGCTATCGTCTCCATGTTTATTGTGGGGAACTTTGCCAGGGCACGCCTTTCTGAGTATGAAAACTCATCATGGGGTTTTACGAAGCAGAAAAGGGCAAGTGCAAAAAATACTGTGCCGACAAAAACCGTAACAACTATGTTTTTAATCCTGTTATTCATTTTTGCACCTCCTTAAAATCTGAAATACAGGAACGGGTTGAATGAACCGTCAACCAAATATGCCGTTACTGCCAAAAGGAGCAGCAGGAGGAATATCGGTTCAAGTATGTTTATAAGCTTTTCAAGGGCTGAATTTTGACGCAGCTTATTAAGTGTGTTCTTTGCAAGCGGAGTTGATGCAATTATGCCCAATATGAGCAAAACGGCAAAATTCCTAAGCATATAGACCGTTTCTGATGTTGCAAACGGTAAGGAAGTAAAACCGAACATTGTGCCTATCTGTGAAACAGCACCCGATACGCCGTCTGCGTTGAAAAGCACGAAGCTTATAAGCACGAACACGAAAACATATATGTGATTTATTATCCTGAAAACGCCCTTTGTTTTCTCTAAACGCTTATATATAAAGAGCTTTTCGATAATTAAGAATATTCCGAAGTAAACGCCCCAAAGTACAAAGTTCCAGCTTGCACCGTGCCAAAGACCGGTGAGTGCCCAAACGATGAAAATATTAAGCAGATAACGGGGAAGCTTAACTCTGTTTCCTCCCAGGGGGATATAAACATAATCACGGAACCAGGTGCCCAATGATATGTGCCACCTACGCCAAAATTCCGTAATGCTTGACGAAATGAACGGATAATTGAAGTTCTCCAAGAAATCAAAGCCGAACATTTTGCCCAAGCCTATTGCCATATCGCTGTAGCCCGAAAAATCGAAATAGGTTTGGAGCGTGAATGTTATTGCATACATCCAAGTGTAAAGTACGGAGGGCTGAGTTGTCTGCCCAAATGCACTGCAAAGCTCACCCAATGTGTTTGCAAGCAATACTTTTTTTGAAAGACCGATTATGAAACGGCGAATGCCGATAGCTGTATTTTCAAAGCTGTGAGTACGCTCGTCGATCTGCTCTGCAATCGTGGTATAGCGAACAATGGGGCCTGCAATGAGCTGGGGAAACATTGCAATATATGTTGCAAGCTTAAAAAAGCTTCTTTGTACGGGTGCATCGTCCCTGTAAACATCAACGGTGTAGCTTAATATCTGGAATGTATAAAAGCTTATGCCGATGGGTAGTGCAATGTGCAAAAGGGGAATGCTCAAGCCGAATGCGGAATTGAAGCTTGAAATTATAAAGTCGGCATACTTGAAATAACCAAGTATTAAAAGACTCAATGAAACCGAAAGAACAAGGAAAATCCTTGAGAGAGGCTTGCCTTTGAACTTGTCTATTAAAAGACCGAAAACGTAACCTGCAAATATCGATGCAAGTATCATAATGAGCAAACGCGGCTCGCCCCATCCGTAAAAGAACAAGCTTGAGATGAGAAGAACCGTGTTTTTAAGTGATTTTGGTGAAATGAAATATAAAATCAGGACGGCAGGCAGAAAATAATATAAAAAAGGAATGCTTGAAAATACCATAACTGCCTCCGTCCTATAATGTTTTTAAAGTCTGAAATTATGCGGCGAGATTTTCTTCAACTGCCAAAACTGCATCTGCATAAGCTGCTGTGATGTTAGTCTTGAGGTTTTCAATGTTTGTTGCTTCACCGAAAGCGGATACAACATAATCTTCACCAATTGTGAAAATAACGAGTGTGTCGGGGAAACCGCACATCCACTGACGGTTGAGAATGTTTGTCTTGAGAGCCTCAACAAAAGCTGCCTGATTTGCAGCATCTGCAATGTGGAAAGCACCTGCTGTGAATGTGTTTGCATTCATCATGTGCATGAGGGAAGCTGCTTCGTCAATGTAAGCTGCTGCATCGGCGGGAACTGCCAAAACAGCGTCGAGAGCCTCTGCATTCTCTGTGCCGAAAGCACCTGCACCTTCGATCGTTGAGTTTGCTTCGTCACCGCCTGCTACTGCAAACTTCTGGTCTTCGGCAAAAGCTGCCCAAATGTTTGAAAGCATTGTAACTGTTTCCGTGCCCAAAGTTGCTTCTGCTGTTGCAGCGGGTTCAACAGTTGCTTCCGTCGTTGCAGCGGGTTCAACAGTTGCTTCAACTGTGGGAGCGGGTGTTGAAGAGGGCTCTGAAGGTTCGCAAGCTGCAAAAGCAACTGCAAGTGCGAGTACGACTACGATAGAAATAAGTTTTTTCATTTTTTTACTCCTTGTGCTTTTTTGTTCGTGCATTACTATACCATGTTATATAATTTAAAACAAGCCTATAAATATGTACAAATTGTATAACTTGACGGACAAACTAAGCTTTGCTATAGTTAATCATAAGTACAGATTGGAGAACGACGTTATGAAGAAAATAAAAGAACTAATAAAAAAGAATAAAGAACTTATAAGCTATGTATTTTGGGGCGGTATGACAACTGTTGTGAGCTACCTCGTGCTTATTCCCTGCGTCGAGATTTTTAAAATCGACGAAACCCTGAGCAACATTATTTCGTGGATAATAAGCGTTGCATTTGCTTATGTTGTAAACAAGCTCTTCGTATTTGAGTCAAAAAGCTGGGAAGCAAATCTCGTTTTCCGTGAGGTCTGGCAGTTTGTGTCTGCAAGGCTCGTTTCGCTTGTTGTTGCCGACATTATAATTTTCAAATTGCTCGTCGATGTATGCAATTTCAATTATATTTTGGTAAAGCTCTTTACAAATGTCCTCGTAATCATAATGAACTATGTGTTCAGCAAGCTTGTGATATTTAAGAAGAAGTAAAATACAGGGACTTTTACAAAACGTAAAAGCGGTACCGTTCGGTACTGCTTTTTTGTGTCGCAAAATGGAGCAAATGCATATTATGAAAACAGGAAATGATATTTCATTCGTGAGAATCGAATATATGAGGAGGAAGATAAGAAATGGCAATTTTCACGAACCAGGCAACACTGAGATATAACGGAACTGTCAGAAATTCAAATGTGGCAACAGGCGAGCTTTTAGCGGTGCTTTCGGCAACAAAGACGGCTGTTGTGAATGAATACGGTGCTAACGGCGAAGTGACATATGTTGTAAGCATCGTAAATTCGGGAACTACCGCTTTTACCGGGCTTGTTGTAACCGATACGCTCGGTGCATATACATTTAACGGGGAAACCGTTTATCCGCTCGACTATGTTGAGGGATCGCTTCAGTACTATGTAAACGGCGTATTGCAATCAGAGCCTGCTGTTACGGCGGACGAAGAGCTTATAATAAGCGGAATAAATGTGCCTGCTCTTGGCAATGTAATATTGGTTTATCAGACAAATGTAAACGAATTTGCACCCCTTGGAGCGGACGGCGAGATAACCAACGAAGTATCTGTTTCGGGCGGAGGAATAACAACCCCCGTAGTAGCAACGGAAACAGTGACGGCGGCAAACGAGCCTGATTTGACTATCAACAAGAGCATATCGCCGTCGGTCGTTCCCGAAAACAGCAGGGTAACATATACCTTTACTATACAGAATTACGGCAACACAGCCGCAGATGAAAGCTTTAATGCAACCGTGACGGATATATTTGACCCCATACTTACGGATATTACAGTTACATTTAACGGTACAACATGGACGGAGGGCGTAGAGTATAATTACGACGAAGCAACGGGCACTTTTGTAACCGTTCCGGGAGAGATAACGGTTGATGCCGCAACATTTACACAGGATACGGAAACAGGAACATGGACGGTTGAGCCCGGCGTAAGTGTATTGACAGTAACAGGAACTATATAGGCGGCACAAAATTATAACAAATAATGAATACGCAATGAAAAATCAGTTCGCACCTTGCCGTGTGAACTGATTTTTGTTATCTGTATTCACTTGTTTTTCTGTCGCTTTTTACAAAAAGCGACCGGGGTTTCAGGGGTGGAACCCCTAAATAAATCCCTTATTCACGTACGAGTGAGAGAACAGCCTTTTCGCCGTTTATATCCCATTCCTTTGTGTAACCGTCACAAGTACCCTGCTTTGTTTCGTTTGCAAGAGTGTCGGAAGCAATGGTTTCGCCGTACTTTGCAAATATTGAAACTATTGTATCGCTTCCGTCGTAGCTTATACTGATGTGGTCGGTAACCTCAAAGCCTGCTTCCTTACGCATTGTCTGTATTTTGCTTACAAGCTCACGTACAAAGCCTTCTTCGATGAGTTCTTCAGTAAGCGTTGTATTGAGAACAACCGCAAGGTCACGCTCGCTTTCGCATACAAAGCCCTCTTTTTGAGTTACGTCGATAAGTACATCGTCTTTTTCAAGCTTAACTTCAACACCTTCAAGCTCGAATGTGTATGCACCGTCTGCATTTATTGCACTGACAACGGTATCACCCATGCCGTCCTGTGCAAGGTACTGATTTATCTTAGGCAATATCTTACCGTATCTGGGACCCAATGTTTTGAGCTGGGGCTTTACACGGTAGGAGATGAATTCTTTTGCATCGGTTATGAACTCAACTTCCTTTACATTAAGCTCTTCGGCAATTATTGAGATGAACTCTGTGGGCAGCTTTGCACCCTGTACGAGCATCTGACCTATGGGCTGACGGTTCTTTATGTTTGCCGTGTTTCTTGCACTTCTGCCCAAAACAACTATCGAAAGTGCTTCGTCCATATGTGCTTCAAGCTCCTTATCTATAAAGCTTTCGCATACTGTGGGGAAGTCACAAAGGTGTACGCTCAAAGGAGCTTCGTTATCAACGCTCTTAACCATGTTCTGATACATGGCTTCTGCCATGAACGGTGTGAACGGAGCACTGAGGAGTGCCATTGTCTTAAGAGCTGTATACAGCGTCATGTAAGCGGCTTCCTTATCGTCGGTCATACCGCTGCCCCAGAAACGTTCACGACAGCGTCTTACATACCAGTTCGACAAATCGTCCGTGAAACGCTGAAGCTCACGGCCTGCTTCGGTTATCTTGAGTGCGTCAAGATAATTGTCAACGCTTGCAACAAGGCTGTTAAGGCGTGAAAGCAGCCATTTATCCATTATTGTGAGGTTCTCTGTTTTAAGCTCATGCTTTGTGGGATCAAAACCGTCTATTTCCGCATAGAGGATATAGAACGCATATGTGTTCCAAAGCGTACCCATGAACTTACGCTGTGATTCGCTTACAGCGTCTGCCGAGAAACGGCTGGGAAGCCACGGCATCGAGCCTGTGTAGAAATACCAGCGAACAGCGTCGGCACCCTGTTTGTCAAGCACCGTCCACGGGTCAACAACATTGCCTTTGTGCTTGCTCATCTTCAAGCCGTCCTTATCCTGAACAAGACCTAAAACTATGCAGTTTAAGAATGCAGGATCATCGAACAGGCAGGTTGATATTGCAAGGAGGGTATAGAACCAACCGCGTGTCTGGTCAACCGCTTCGCTTATGTAATTTGCAGGATAGCGGCGTTCAAACGCTTCTTTGTTTTCAAACGGATAGTGCCACTGTGCAAAGGGCATTGAACCGCTGTCGAACCAACAGTCTATAACAGCCTTTTCACGCTTCATTGTGCCGCCGCACTTTTCGCACTTGAATGTTATGGGATCAAGGAATGGCTTGTGAAGCTCTATATCTTTGGGCGTATCGGGAGCAAGGGAAATAAGCTCTTCACGGCTTCCTACAACATGAATTTCGCCGCAGTCTGCACATACCCAAATGGGTAAGGGTGTACCCCAATAACGCTCACGGGAAAGTCCCCAATCGATAACATTATCGAGGAAGTTGCCCATTCTGCCTTCTTTTATGGATTCGGGAATCCAATTTACACGGCGGTTGTATTCCATGAGCTTTTCACGGACAGCCGTCATCTTTATGAACCAGCTTTCACGGGCATAATAGATGAGCGGAGTATCGCAACGCCAGCAGAACGGATAGTTATGCTCAAAGGGAAGTGCCGCAAACAGCTTGCCTTCTTCTTCAAGAGCTTTAAGTATGGGCTTGTCGGCATCTTTTACAAACATACC
>JAZNWT010000129.1:0-3459 GCA_045593465.1 Clostridia bacterium | reverse complement strand
AGCAGGCAACGTTCTCATGTTCGCTCATGGCTTCAACATTCATTACAACCAGATAGTACCTCCCAAAGATGTTGACGTTATCATGGTTGCTCCCAAGGGCCCCGGTCACACAGTCCGTACACAGTACATGGAAGGCAAGGGTGTTCCCTCCCTTATCAGCGTACATCAGGATGCATCGGGCAAGGCTCGTGAATATGCTCTCGCATATGCTTCAGGCATCGGTGCAGGCAGAGCAGGTATCATCGAAACAACATTCAAAGAAGAAACGGAAACAGACCTTTTCGGCGAACAGGCAGTTCTTTGCGGCGGCGTAACGGAATTGATGAAGGCAGGCTTCGACACATTGGTAGAAGCAGGCTATGCTCCCGAAATGGCTTACTTCGAGTGCGTACACGAGATGAAGCTCATCGTTGACCTCATCAACCAGGGCGGCTTCTCCAAGATGCGTTACTCCATCTCCGATACTGCCGAATACGGCGATTACCGCACAGGCAGAAGAATCATCACAGAAGATACACGCAAGGAAATGAAGAAAGTCCTTCGTGAGATCCAGGACGGCACATTTGCAAGCGAATGGATAAGCGAAAACCGTGCAGGCGGCAGAGCAAAGTTCCTCGCAACACGCCGTATGGAAGCAAGCCACCTTGTAGAAAAGGTCGGTGCAGAGCTTCGTAAAATGATGAGCTGGCTCAAAAAGTAATAATTAAAATACTGTATTTTTCGTGTCGGGCATCAAAAAAATGCCCGACGCTGTTTAAAGAGAGGATTTATCACAAATGGAATTACGCAGCAATAATATAACAAAAGGCGTTGAACGTGCACCTAACCGCTGTCTGCTCTATTCTTTGGGCTATACCAAGGAAGAGCTTGACAGGCCGCTTATCGGTGTTGTTTCCGCTTTCAGTGAAATCGTTCCCGGCCATGCACACCTCGACAAGATTGCAGATGCAGTAAAAGCAGGTATCCGTATGGCAGGCGGTACTCCCGTGCTCGTTCCGGCGATAGGTGTTTGTGACGGTATTGCAATGGGGCATCAGGGCATGAAATACTCACTTGCAAGCCGTGATCTCATTGCCGACAGCGTTGAAACAATGGCTATGGCTCACTGCTTCGACGGTCTTGTTCTCGTTCCCAACTGTGACAAGATAGTTCCGGGTATGCTCATGGGTGCTTTAAGGCTTAATCTTCCCACCGTCGTATGCAGCGGCGGCCCCATGCTTTCGGGTAGAGATACAAGCGGTAATGAAATAAGCCTTTCACGCATATTTGAAGCAACGGGTGCAAGAAAAGCAAACCTCATAGACGATGCGGAGCTTGATTTTTATGAAGAAAACTGCTGTCCCGGCTGCGGAAGCTGTTCGGGTATGTATACTGCAAACAGCATGAACTGTCTTTGCGAAGCAATCGGCATAGCACTTCCGGGCAACGGCACTATTCCTGCCGTATCCGGTCAGCGTTTACAGCTTGCAAAGCATGCAGGTATGGCTGTTATGGAGCTTGTAAAGCGTGATATCAAGGCTCGTGACATAATAAACGAAGCTTCTGTTATGAATGCTATAATGTGCGATATGGCTTTGGGCTGTTCGTCGAACACGGTACTCCACCTCCTTGCAATAGCAGGCGAAGCAAAAGTTCCCCTTTCACTTGAAAAATTCAACGAATACAGCTCCAAGATACCCAACCTCTGCCACTTGGCACCCGCAGGCTCAACACATATGCACGACTTGCACTATGCAGGCGGCGTAAGTGCTGTTCAGGCAGAGCTTATAAAAGCAGGCTATCTTGATCCCAACCTCATTACAGCAACGGGTAAGACGGTCGGTGAAAATGTCAAGAATTCAAAAATACTCGATAATAACGCCATTCGCTCGGTTGATGAGCCGTACAGCAAAACGGGCGGCCTTGCAATTCTGTGGGGCAATATCGCAAAGAACGGCTGTGTTGTAAAACGCAGTGCGGTTGCAGAAGAAATGCTCGTACACACAGGTCCTGCAAAGGTGTTCGACAGTGAGGACGAAGCTATTGCCGCAATCTATGCCGGCAAGATACAGGCAGGCGATGTTGTGGTTATCCGCTATGAAGGCCCCAAGGGTGGTCCCGGTATGCGTGAAATGCTCAACCCCACAAGTGCTATTGCAGGCATGAAGCTCGACAAGTCCGTTGCACTTATAACGGACGGTCGTTTCAGCGGTGCGACAAGAGGTGCTTCAATAGGTCATGTATCACCGGAAGCGGCAGTAGGCGGCGAGATAGGGCTTTTGAAAGACGGCGACATGATAACAATAAATATCCCCGAATACAGCATCAGTGCAGATGTTTCCGAGGAAGAATTTGAAAAACGCCGCGGTGAACAAAAAGCTGCTCCCAACAATATACCGCTTGAAGGCGGATGGCTCTCACGCTATGCAAAGCTCGTTGGCGGTGCAGATAAGGGTGCAAGACTTTCGATAGACTAAACGGAGGGATTTTTGCATGAAGAGATTCGGAGTTTTAACCAGCGGCGGCGATACGCCGGGCATGAATGCCGCAATCCGTTCAGTGCTCAAGGCAGGCATGAACAAGGGCTATAATGTACTCGGTGTTAATCATGGCTTTAAAGGACTTATTGAAGGTAATATTAAACAGCTTAATTATCCCGATGTTCACGGCATAATTGACCGTGGCGGAACAATTCTTCGCACCGCTCGAAGCGAAGAATTCAGAGGCGAAGAAGGTCAGGAAAAAGCAGTCAGCGTAATGCAGGCTTATAATATGGACGGTCTTATCGTAATAGGCGGTGACGGCAGCTTTAACGGTGCAAACGCACTTGCAAAGCGTGGTATTTGCACAATAGGTATTCCCGGCACTATTGATAACGACCTTGGTTATACGGATTTCACGATAGGCTTTGATACGGCAGTAAACAACGTCATGTGTGAAATATCAAAAATCCGTGACACTATGCGTGCACATGACCGCGTAGGCGTTGTTGAGGTTATGGGCAGAAACTGCGGCGATATTGCTCTCTGGGCAGGTCTTGCAGGCCCTGCCGATATAATATTGCTCCCCGAAAGCCCCATGTCATGGGACGATGCGGCAAAGCAGCTCACCGTCAACAAGCTCAAGGGCAGACTCACGAGTATGGTAATAATCGCAGAGGGTGCAGGCCATGCGGACGATTTCGTCGAGTTCCTCAAAGCACACACCGATGTTGAAGCAAAGGCTGTTGTATTGAGCTACATTCAGCGTGGCGGTGACCCCTCAACCGCTGACCGTGTGCTTGCAACACGCCTCGGTGCAAGAGCCGTTGATCTCCTTGAAACCCATCAGGGCGGCAGAGCCGTCGGTATCCGCAATAATGCGATAATTGACGTAAGCTTCGATGAAGCTCTCGGCACAAAAAAAGTTTTCAACGAAGAACTCTACCGTCTTAACGATATAATGAGCAAGTTTTAATGCTTTGTGGGGCTCTGCCCCACA
>JAZNWT010000128.1:0-2680 GCA_045593465.1 Clostridia bacterium | reverse complement strand
CACCACTATTTGCGACGGTGTGAGAATAGGCGATTTATGTTCCGTTGCACCCGACGTTTATATAGGTGAGAATGTTTTTCTCATTTCGGGCGTTATTCTTTTAGACAGTGTTAAAATCGGAAAGAATTGTTTGATATCAGGCAATTCCGCAATCAGAGACCACATTACCGTCGGCGATAACTGCATCGTCGGTTTGGGTTCTGCCGTCATTGCAGATGTACCCTCAAACACTACCGTAAAAGGCAATCCTGCAAAATAAACAGCACACATCAGACGATTGTCACACGTATTTACGCATATGCTTCAGTGCACTTTTTTCAAGGCGTGATACCTGTGCCTGTGATATGCCTATTTCATCGGCAACCTCCATTTGAGTTCTTCCGTTAAAAAATCTGAGTTCGATTATTTTACGCTCACGTGCATTCAACCTGTCAAGCGAATCCGCAATGGCAATGCTCGTGAGCCAATTTTCGTCACGATTTCCCTCATCCTTAACCTGATCCATCACAAACAGTGCATCACCGTCATCATGATAAACGGGTTCAAAAAGTGAAATAGGCTCCTGTATTGCATCAAGTGCAAACACTATATCCTCTTCTTTCATCTCCAAAGCCTTTGCAATTTCACTTAAAAGCGGCTCTCGTGAGTTTTCCTCCATAAGCTTTGTACGCATATTTAAAGCCTTATATGCAGTGTCACGCACGGATCGGCTTACTCTTATTGGGTTATTGTCACGAAGGTGACGCCTCACCTCCCCGATAATCATGGGAACGGCATAGGTTGAAAATCTCACATTGTGGGATAAATCAAAATTATCTATTGCCTTTATAAGCCCTATGCAGCCAACTTGGAACAAATCATCCATATGTTCACCTCTGCTTGCAAAACGCTGTATAACGCTTAATACAAGGCGTAAATTACCGCCTATAAACCGCTCTCTCGCTTCAATATCGCCTTCTTTTATTTTCATAAGCATTTCCCGACTTTCGTCATGCTTTATTACGGGAAGCTTTGATGTATCCAAACCGCATATATCTACCTTGTGCAATGCCATAATGCTTTCTCCTTGCCTTGTGTTATCGAACAAGATTAGCATTGCCTGCACCGCATTATTTTATTATGCGAAAAAAAGCTTATTGACGCTTATTGCCTGTTATAAATGCAAAAGAAAAGCCTTTATGATCCCATTGGAGCACTTTTCAACAAAAGAAAAACACCACTGTGTATAACACAATGGTGTTTCCTTTTAGCCTTTGTTATTCTAATCGGAATCAATATTACTCGTTTGCTGATACACAAAGCAAGAATTCATTAGGATATCCTGACTGTATCGTAAATGTAACATTGATTGCATAGGTATCATTGGTGAAGCAACCGTAACGCATTTCGCTGTTTGCACTCTCAAGCTCACCCTCAAAGCCATTTGCACGAAGCAATTTGATGTAATCTTGGAATTCCTGCTCGGTCACATCCTCAACCTGAAGGATACCTATATCCTCTGCATTCTCCTTATCGACAAATTTGCCGTTTGATTTGAATTCGGGGACATTATCAAGCATTCCCTTTGCGGCCGCCGTCGTACCGACAGCAGGTGTTGCTGTTGCCGTTACTGTTGCTGAAGCCGTGGCTGTAGGCTCAGTAGAGGTCATGGGTTCAACCGTGAATCCTGCTTCTGCAGTTGTCATTGGTTCTGTCGAAGCAATGGGAACTTCGCTTACCATGGGTTCAACCGTCGGCGTGGGATCTACCTGAATGATGTTGGGTTCTTTCTGACATGCTGTAAACAGCAATGCAGAAAGTACTGCTGTGATCAGAATAAATTTCTTCATAGCTTAGTGATTAGGAAGCTGTTGCTTCTGTTGTTGCTTCAACTGTGGGCTCAACTGTTGCTTCTGTTGTTGCTTCAACTGTGGGTTCAACTGTTGCGTCAGCTGTGGGAGCGGGAGTTGCCTGGGGCTCTGCTTCCTGCTGGCAAGCTACCATAGAAAGAGCAAAAACGAGAACGAGAACGATTGCCAATGCCTTTTTCATTTTCTTTTCCTCCTAAATTATTTTAAAAATATTCTTTAATGCGAAATGCATTAAAATCAGTTTTTACCGTTTCAAGAAAGCCCATTCCTTTTCCCGAAACTTTCAGCAGTTTACCACTAAAGGGATATAAATGCAAGTCTTTTTTTAAAAAATCTCATATTTTCACCTGAAAGACATTCTTTATACGCATTAAAAGCGTATTTTATTGCATTTTTAACTGTTTTCCTGCAAAAAACTGCCCAAGCACATTGCTTGGGCAGTTTATTAAGCATTAGTTGTATATCTTACATACCGAAGAAACCGCTGATTGCATCCCAAAGGTTGAAGTCTTTGAATACGCAAACGAATGTAAGAGATACTGTGGACATGATCTTGATGAAGATATCCAAGCAGGGACCGACAGTGTCCTTCAAAGGATCACCAACCGTATCACCGACAACTGCTGCATCGTGAGCAGGTGAGCCCTTACCGTTACCGGAAATAGCACCTGTTTCGATGTACTTCTTAGCGTTATCCCATGCACCACCGGAGTTGCCGCAGAAAATAGCGATCATGATAGCAGCGATTGTTGCACCGATAATCAAACCGCCAACAAACTTAGGTCCGAAGATGAAGCCGCAAATTACGGGAACTGCGATAGAAGTCGGAG
>JAZNWT010000127.1:0-4468 GCA_045593465.1 Clostridia bacterium | reverse complement strand
TGCGAATACGCCGAGGAGCTGTGCCATCGTTACAACTTCGCTGTTATCGAGCTTTGCATTGTTGGGCAATGCAGAGTTGTTGTTAATGTAGTTATTCACGCTGTAACCTGAATACAAAACAGCTGTACGGCTATATTTTATTATAAATTCTTCAAATGCAATATCATTATTTAAAGCGTATTCCCGAACATATGAATCCAATCTTCCGTAAACAGTCAATGAATCGCAATTCAAAAAAGCATTAAGACCTATCGAAGTTACATTTTCAAGCAGTATCAACTTTTTTATTGAATTACAATCATAAAATGCATAATCGCCAACAGAAGTTAAGCTTTCGGGTATCTCCACATCTGTAAGAGATCTGCAATAGTAAAACGCATAGTTACCTATTGAATTTAAACCTTTGCCGAGATTTATTTCTTTTAAGGATGTGCAATATCTGAATGCATAATCACCTATAGTTTTCATACTGTCAGGAATAATCACGTATTCTATAGAGTCGCAAAAATAGAAAGCGTAATCTCCTATTTTCTCAATACCGTCCTCTATTTTAACGCCCGTTATGTTGTAGCAGTCACGAAATGCCGAATCATTTATTGCTTTTACGGGATATCCGCTTATGCTTGAAGGTATTACTATATCTCCGCCATCACCTTTATAGCCTATAATTTCCGCATATCTGTTATCAATGACAGCATATTCAAAATCTGCACGGTCATTCAAAGACTCACCGCTTGCTTTTATTTCAATGTCCCGTGATGTCCAAGCAATATCGCTCCCCGTACTCTCATCTGTTAAAAAGCTTTCTTCGCTTATTTTTAAAATACCGGATGCTTTTACTTTTAACCTGAAAGTCATTATAAGTTTTGAAGCTTCCGAAAGCGTTTCCTTAGTATCAACAAAATTTATGTAAGCCTCACTGCCGTTTCTTCTGAATACACAGTCTCCTACTGTTGCAGCATTCTTTGCAAGACCGTAGTTTGGAGCATCGTCAACTATAATAAAAGCTGTTGTATCAATGGGTATAATTATTTCGAGCGTATTTACATTTTCAGGGCATTTCTCAAAAACAACCTCTACTGTGATAATATCACCTATACCGGGTGTTTCTGTATCCGAAATAATGTTTATTGCTGCAGGCGATGAAGTATTTTCAGCATTTGCAGATAAAACAGATGTTACGCTTATTATACATATTATAAATGCAAGTAAAACGCTTAAAAACTTTTTCACAGTGCTTTTTCCTTTGCAGATATTCTTATGCTAATTGTAATTCTTATTCTTTTTGCTGTCAATCGCATACAAAAAGCACAAAGTTCCCTTTGTGCTCAATTGTATTATTTGTGTTCGTCTTTTATCTCCATACTGCCCTTTTCAAGACGAAGCAGTCTTTGATTTCTGCTTCCTCTAAACAGTATTGTCATGTCACGCTCTGCAAGAACAAACGGCCCATCGACAAGTATGTCGGTTTCGCAAAGAAGCTCTTTAACATTCTCGTCTTCCTTAGCCATCTCTGTAAGCTCTTCATAAGTGTAGCCCGAATACGTCATAACATTCAAGCCCTTTTCATGCGTTGCTTTTGCTATCCTTACAAGGGGTTCGCATTGACAAAAAGGTTCGCCACCCGAAAACGTAACGCCCGACAGCATCGGATCTTCATTTATACCGTCAATAATTCTTTGAATGTCGATATCGTAGCCGCCTGCAAAATCGTGTGTTTGAGGATTATGGCAGCCCTTGCAGTTATGCGGACAGCCCTGAGTAAACACAACGTATCTTATTCCCGGACCGTCAACTATTGATTCTCTTATGTAAGCATTAATTCGCAGTTGCTGTGGTAACTTGGTGCTTGACACGATCCTGCTCCTCTGCTCGTTTTGCGTTATTAAATCTATCCGTCGTTCCTACGAGGTAACCCGTAATACGGCGAATACGCTCAAACTTTACATTTTCACCTACTAATATCTGCTGTTTATTTTCCATAGTATTTAATCCTTTCCGTAAAATTCCGGCACACCGGGATATTTCTTTTTAAGTTCTCTTAATTTTTCAAGAGGTACACCCTCGCCTTCTCTTCTGCCGCATCTGGGGCACACATCACCTATAACTCCCGTATAACCGCAAACAGGATCACGGTCAACAGGATGGTTTACAGAACCGTAGCCCACGCCCATTTCTTTCATGTAACGTACAACGGACTCAAACGCCGAGAGATTCTGTGTAAGGTCACCGTCCATCTCTACATAGCTTATATGACCTGCGTTTGTAAGTGCGTGATACGGAGCTTCCGTTGCAATCTTTTTAAACGCCGTAATGTCATAATATACGGGAACATGGAACGAATTTGTGTAATAGTCTTTATCGGTAACACCTTTTATTTCACCGAATATCTTCTTGTCCATTCTCACAAAGCGTCCGCTCAAGCCCTCTGCCGGAGTTGCAAGCAATGTGAAGTTTAGCCCTGTATTCTTTGCCTGTGTATCACAGCGTTCACGCATATGTGATATTATACGCAGGCCCAGTGCCTGGCTTTCTTCACTCTCGCCGTGATGCTTACCCAGAAGTGCAACAAGTGTTTCAGCTAAACCTATAAAGCCTACCGACAATGTGCCGTGCTTTAAAAGCTCGCCTACCTTATCATCTCTGCCAAGCTTTTCGGAATCTATCCAAACACCCTGACCGAACAGGAACGGATAATTGTAGCAATGCTTTTTGCACTGTATTTCAAAACGATGCAGAAGCTGTCTGAATACAAGATCCATTCTGTTGTCAAGCTGTGCAAAGAACTTGTCTATATCGCCCTTTGCCTGAATACCCAAACGAGGAAGATTTATTGACGTAAAGCTCAAGTTTCCTCTGCCCGATGTTATTTCTCTGTCCCTGTCGTGAACATTACCCATAACTCTTGTGCGGCAACCCATGTATGCTACTTCGGAGTTATAATCGCCTTCTTTATAATACGCTTTATTGAAAGGTGCATCCAGGAAGCTGAAGTTCGGGAAAAGACGTTTTGCACTCGTTGCAATAGCCATCTTGAAAAGGTCGTAGTTGGGATCTCCCTCATTAAAGCTTATTCCCTCTTTTACTTTGAATATCTGAACCGGGAATATTGGAGTTTCACCATTTCCCAAGCCTGCCTGTGTTGCCAAAAGCAAGTTTTTAATTACAAGCCTACCCTCTCTTGAAGTATCCGTACCGTAGTTTATGGACGAGAACGGCACCTGTGCACCTGCACGCGAATTCATTGTATTAAGGTTATGTATAAGAGCTTCCATTGCCTGATATGTCATGCGGTCGGTACGCTCCCACGCCTTTTCCTCGGCATATTCACGTGCTTCTTCGTTTTCCTCACAGCCTTTAAGCTCTAAATATTGTGCCAGTGCTGCTTTATATTCTTTTTCATAGGTCTTTTTAACACCGGGTGCCATTGAATAATCAAAGTTAGGTATCGACTGACCGCCGTGCATTTCGTTCTGGTTTGCCTGTATTGCTATGCACGCAAGTGCGGAATAGCTCGCAATGCTGTTGGGTTCTCTTAAATAGCCGTGCCCTGTTGAAAAGCCGCCGTCGAACAACTTTAAAAGGTCTATCTGACAACAGGTTTCCGTTAACATATAAAAGTCTTTATCGTGGATATGTATATCACCGCCCACATGTGCCGCCGCCATATCCTTGGGCAAAATATAGTTATTTACAAAGTAGTTGCTGCCTTCGGAACCGTATTTGAGCATTGTCCCCATTGCTGTGTCTGCATCAATATTTGCATTTTCACGCTTAATATCGGCATCACGTGCATCTGAGAAAGTAAGCTCACGGTATATGTCCACAAGGTCCATCTCACTCTGACGAACCTTTGTATGCTCTGCACGGTACAGAATATATGCCTTGGCTACATGAAAATAACCGGACTCGACAAGTGTTTCTTCGACCTTATCTTGTACCTGCTCAACCGTGGGGCTTTCACCCTGAGGTATCTTTGCAATTATTTTTTTGGTAATGGATGCAAGATCGCTTGCGGGAATAGGCTCTTCAACCGTTGCATCACTTGCTTTACGTATGGCTTCCAAAATCTTAAGCGAATCAAACGGAACCAGTGATCCATCGCGTTTTCTTATCATTGCAGGCGGCAATTCTGACATTTTATACCTCCGAAACCTTGTTTATTCTTTCACTATACCACAATATAGTGTTGTTGCTCGTCTCGACTTAACACAAGGTATTGTAGCATGAGTCTTTTTGAATTGCAAGGGCTTAAATAATAAATATTTATCTTGTTCATAACTTAATCAAACAAACAACGATAATGTCTGCTTTTTCAGCCTTTTCAGTATTTGACTAACCAAATATTTACAGACTGAAAAGAGTATGTTATAATCAGAATCGCGACACAATTTAATATCGATTGATCCGTAAGGGTGTATTTTTATGTTTCGGTAAAAATGCATTCTCTGTTTTCGCATCCCTTGGG
>JAZNWT010000126.1:0-16591 GCA_045593465.1 Clostridia bacterium | reverse complement strand
GTGCTTTGTGCATTTGCATTTACGGTATCGGCTTTAGCGTCACGCTTCTATTTTGAAAAAGCATCGCGGAATCCCCGTTATTTTGCATTCACACTGCTCACAATGGGCGGCACGATGGGAGTGTTTTTAAGTGCCGACTTATTTACAACGTATATTTTCTTTGAAATAATGTCGCTTTCGTCATGGGTATGGGTTGCTCAAACCGAAACAGCGGACGCGGCTAAGGTTTCAAGGTCGTATCTTGCGTACTCCATAATAGGCGGTCTTTCACTTCTCATGGGGCTTATGCTTGTAAACAATGCTTTAAGCGGTGTTTTAAGCTTCGATAAAATGGCAGAAGCGGCGGCAAATACAAGCAATCCTCGGATGCTGTTTGTGGGCGGAATATTCCTTTTTGCAGGCTTTGGAATAAAAGCAGGTGCGTTTCCGCTTCATACATGGCTTCCCGAAGCACATCCCATTGCACCGGCTCCTGCAAGTGCCTTGCTTTCGGGAATACTTACAAAAGCAGGCGTTTTCGGACTTATAATAAGTGCGACAAAGCTTTTTTATCAAAATACGACCTATGCACTGATACTCATGGCATCGGGCACTGTAACAATGCTTTTGGGTGCATTGGTAGCTTTGTTTTCCATAAACCTCAAAAAAGCACTCGCAGGCTCATCGCTTTCACAAATAGGCTTCATACTTGTCGGGCTTTCTGTTCTTACACTCGGGAAAGACACGGCTTATGCGGCAGGCGGCGTTATGCTTCACATAATCAACCACACGCTTATAAAGCTTGTACTGTTCATTTCGGCAGGTGCATTCTATAAGAATTATCATACGATAAACCTTAACAAGCTTTCCGGCACACTAAGAAGTAATCCTTTGCTTGCCACTTGCTTCACGCTTGCGGCGGCGGCAATAAGCGGAATACCTTTTTTGAGCGGCTATGTAAGCAAAACACTCATACACGAAGCAATAGTGGAAAATATGCATATAGCTTCCGCTTCGATGCACTCAATACTCTCCGTTTTGGAGGTGCTTTTCATAATCGCAGGCGGTTTTACTCTTGCTTACATGTCAAAAATAGTATACAAGCTCCTCATACAAAAACCGCTTTCTGAACAAACCAAGCCTTTAAAGCTTGATTTTGGAACTGCATTTGCAATAACCGTTCCAACGCTTCTTCTCATAATCTGCGGAATATTCCCGAGTGAAACATATGAGAAAATCGCTCATTTTGTATCTGCTTCCCTCAACGGTGAAATATTCCACGCACATTACTTTGCATTCGCAAATTTAAAGGGTGCGTTATATTCCATAGCAATAGGTGCAGTCATATTCGTCTTTACCCGCCTTGTTTTGATGGATAAAAAGGGTGAAATCCGTGAATTAAAGCTTATATCACTTGAAAAGCACGTATACGCACCCATACTCACCGCTCTTTCATTTGTGGGAGCATTTATTGCAAGAACGCTGTATTCGGTAATTGACTTTTTGATACACATTATGAGCCTTATTGTATTTTTCCGTGATCCTGAACGCATCCCCACCGATACGGATGACCACTTCGGAAGATATACAAAAAAATACGTCCGCACGGGCAGAATAAGTCAGACCTTGGCTTTTGAGCTTATGCTTTTCGGTATCGGAATTGCAATTATACTTATCTATCTGCTTGTAAGATAGTTGTAAAACGAATGTGTACTTTTCACCAAAAATATTCACATCTCCTTTTTATGTGTTATAATTCGTAAAAAGGAGATGATTTTTTATGTCAAAGCTTATGAAGAACTCAATGTTTACAGCGGCAATACTGTATATCATCATGGGGCTTGGTCTTATTATCTTTAACCAAAGTGCAATGACGGCAGTATGCTATATAGCAGGTGTTGCAGGAATAATATACGGAGCAATAAGGCTGTTTATGTTCTTTTCCGATACCGACAAGGCTTTAGCGGAAGGTACAAGCATGGTCAGCGGCGGCATATTCCTTATCTTGGGACTCATGCTTGTTATCCGTGCTTCATACATAGTAACAATATTTGCCGTACTCATCGGCATAGCCATTGCAATAGACAGTATAATCAAGCTGCAAACCGCACTTGATATGAAGCGTTTGGGGCAGAATAAATGGAAGGCACTCTTAATAAGTGCCCTCGTAATGCTTGTTATAAGTATTGTATTGCTTTTTGACCCCTGGCAGGGTTCAAAATTCATAGCAGTTGTAATGGGAATTGCTCTCATTGCCGATGCAATTTTAAATCTCATCAGTGTTTGGGCGGCTTCAAAAGCACCCGTTCCTACTGAAAAGCCCATTTTTTAAGCTTTAATTTCAGCTAAATATTTATCGACTATTTCCGCAGCATCACCTACCAAAAGCTCACACGGACGCTTTTTGTAGTATTGCTGCGTTCTTTCACTCGGCGTTGATGCTGTACTGTTTTCAACACCGTCCAAAAGCTCTCGGCATATTATGGAGCCGTTCATTTCACGAAAGCGTTTCGCAAGCTCCTGAACTTGAGCATAGAGCTTTGCCTTGCCCTCTGTATCCTCTGCCTCGCTGTATCCTTTTTTCATGCCCATTACCATGAACATACCCGATACCGCACCGCAAACCTCACGCATTCTGCCCATACCGCCACCGAATGATGAAGCTATCATCGCGGCTGTTTTTTTGTCTAAATTAAGTTCATCTGCATATGCCAAAAGTACCGACTGTGCACAGTTATAGCCCTGTTTAAAAAGTGCCTGTGCCTTTTCTCTCTTGTTTTCGCTCATACTTCTTCTCCTTAATTAAACATCGGCGTTGACAAATATCTCTCGCCCGTATCAGGCATCAGTGCAACAATAAGTTTTTCTGCGTTTTCCGTACGCTGTGCAAGCAATGTTGCCCCGTAAAGTGCCGCTCCCGATGTTATTCCCACAAGCATACCTTCCTTGCCTGCCATCTCCCGTCCGCATCTGTATGCGTCCTCTTCCTTTACGGTAATTATCTCGTCATATATGTCCGTATTAAGTATTTTGGGAACAAAGTTTGCACCTATGCCCTGCAAACCGTGTGCACCGGCTTTGCCCTGTGACAAAAGCGGCGATGAATACGGCTCTATTGCAACAATCTTTATATTCGGATTTTTAGACTTTAAATATTCAGCCGTACCGGTTATCGTTCCGCCCGTGCCTACGCCTGCAACGAATATATCGACCGTGCCGTCGGTATCCTCCCATATTTCTACGCCCGTTGTAAGCATATGTGCTTTTACATTCGAGGGATTGCCGAATTGGTCCGGCATGAAGCTGTTTTCATTTTGAGAAGCAATCTCTTTTGCCTTATTGATTGCTCCCGTCATTCCCTCACTGCCCTTTGTTAAAACGACTTCGGCACCGTATGCTTTTAAAAGCGATATCCGCTCCACGCTCATGGTTTCGGGCATCGTAAGTATTACCTTATAACCCCTTGAAATGCCCATTGCCGCAAGCCCTATTCCCGTATTTCCGCTCGTCGGCTCAACAATTACTGAACCCTTTTTCAGCAAGCCTTTTTCCTCGGCATCGTCAAGCATCTGCTTTGCAACTCTGTCCTTTGCACTGCCTGCCGGGTTAAAGCATTCAAGCTTTGCCGCTATTCTTGCATTGAGCGAATTTGCCCTGCAGTAATTCTCAAGCTCCAAAAGCGGAGTTTTTCCAACAAGTTGAGCGATGTTTTTATATATATTCAAAGCTTACACCTCCATATAAACCATTTGTCACAAATATAATATTATCATTTAACATATTATATTTCCATAGTATACCCACAAATAATGCCCACACGTTTTTGTGTGGGCATACGTTCATGATTGTTTGTTTATATTATTTGAACATTACCTTCTGCATTGCAGCTATATCTCTTGAGCTTATGTTATCATCGTTATTCATATCAGCCGCCGCAAAATAAGGAGTATCAAGCAGGTTAATCTCAAACAGATGTTTTTGAGCCGAAGCAACATCACGGGAATTCATAAGACCGTTGCCGTCTGCATCGCCTTTGACTATTGCGATAAGCTCATCTATTATTTCACCGTCAATTATAAGCTGAATTTTATCTCCCGTACCGACTGCCGCTGTAATGTCTTCGATAACATTACCCATTTCATCAACTATTCTTACGCAAGCCGAAAGGAAGTTTGACATAACCTTTGAAACAGATGTTTTTGCTTCTATGTTTTCAACAAATTCCTTTGCCATTGTAAGCAAGCTGCCATCCTGCAATGCAAGCTTTAAATCCTCAAGCACTGTTACATAACAGTGCTCAAGAGCGTTTCCGTCATCACTGTAAGCTGTTATAAACGCACAGCCCTTGCCTACGGCAACAATATTGCCGCTGTCATCAACATCGACCACTGCTTTATTCGAGGATATATAATTTACATTTGCTGTTTCGGGGCAAACCTTTGCTGAAAGTGAGTCTTTCTCATTTACAGTAAGCAGAAGTGTGGGCTTTGCAATCTTCAATGATTCAACATAATCGCTCTTTATCTGCTGTGCCTCAACCTTAACGGTTTCTTCAGTGCTTTCCTTTGTTACCAAAACTTTGCCGCTATCTTCCTCGTTTGATGCGGAATAATCAGCATCGAGTGAAAGAGAAGCATATTCACCGTCGCCTACTTCAAGCTCATATGCAGCACTATCCGTTATAATGCCGTTATCGATAAGCGTATTCATTATTACGGAAACAAGCGATACCGATGCATCGGTACGCTTGTAAAGCTCTATTTTATAATCCGCTTCGGGAAAATAAAGACAAAGAGTATCCGTATCGCTGTCTATGTACTCCAAAGTTATTCCCTGCTTCAAAAGCAATTCATCGGGAACACCGTCTATTATTTTGCCGATTTCTTCACCGTAAGGGTTTTTTACGCTGATATCAACACTTCCGGAAAGCCTTACTTCGATTGTTCTGTCTTCACTCTCCATATCTTCGATTATGTCGGATATCGAGGAGCTGACATTGTTGGCACTTGAAAGTTCTTTTACACCCGATTGGGGAACGAAAGTCTTGTTCGCATTCGCCGAAAGGAAGCGTATTACTTCATTTACAACATCTTCATTGCTTACAAGGGACATATGGTCTACACCGTCAAAAGTGTTATAGTTTTCGGGAGTAACCTCACGGCCGCTGTTATCGTAATATATGCCGAGTGCACTTATCAAAGGAACAAGACCGTCGCCATCCTTTGCCTTGCGTGTGCCGTAGAATGAATATGTGCCGTCACTGTTTTGTGAGTATATTGCAGATACGCTTGTTGAGCTGCCCGTTCCTGCAATGTGGTATGAATCAACCGTTTCAAAGATTTCCATTACAGTGCCGTTAAGCTCTTTTTCCCAGAAATCCATATAGCCTTCATCACCGTCTATGAGCCTTTCATTAAGGTCACCCGTGCTGTTTTCAAGTATCTGTGCAAAGCGAGATGTTGTTCCCACAACTTCGGAGTTTCTGGGAATAAATCTTGAAGTATCAACTATGTATGCAGGATACTGATCCATATATGACTGTGAGGGTATCATCTCATATGTGAGTGCCGTATTGCGAAGATTGCCCGTTATCCAAGGATAGAAATAGCTGTGTGCCAAAAGGTTGAGCGAAATTCCGCCCACCGTGCCGAGCCAGCCGTAATCATAAAGCGAGTTTATGCCGTTTAAGAACATATCAACTTCGCCGCTCTCCAATGCTACCAAAGCCGCATATGTGCCCTGCATGGGAGTGCCGAGCGTAACAACCTTATCAACCTTTACAATAGGAGCTTTGTTATTATCCGATACAAATTTTGCACAAAGCAAGCCGCCTGCACTGTGGCACACGAAAGAAACATTTGTATAACCGTTTTTCTGTATGTCCTCTCGCAATAATGCCGCGGCATCTGCAACCGACCTTCTCCAATCGTATGCAAAGAATTTTGCATCGACCTTATCGGTATCGGTTGAAATACTGCCTGCATACTCAACAAGACGGTCCATTATATAGTCGGAAACGCCTTCACCGGGCATAAGCTCTATGCTGTAAAGACCGCTTTCAGCGTCCTTTTGAGGGTCTATAACCAAAGAGGACTCGCCGTTTTCATCAAGACCTATTCTAAGTGCCTCTTTATCTCCCGTGGACGCATAATCCATTATGCTTTCGCCCATATACATGGAATTACCCCACGCAAGCTCTCCTGTTTCACTGTCATAAAGCCTTGTGGCGGAATAACTCGGCAAAAAGTATATTGCCGTCTTCTTTTGAGATGCACTGTCTGCAAAGCACCACGATGCACACACCGAGAAAACCATTATCACTGTCAATGCGGCACTTATGATGCGTTTCGACAACATATGCATAAAAATCAGCTCCTAAAAAATTATTAATAATTTGTTAACATTTCTATCAGTAAAGTCTATCAATCCTATGCTTGCTTGTCAACCGTTTGTGCCCATAATATTTAATTATCAGCATCCTTATTGTTTTTTATTTAACGCTGTATTTTCTTATGGATACAGTGTATAATGTGTTTCGGACAATAATCTAAGGAGATGCAGGCTATGGGAAAGTTTAATATAGCAGTCGTTTCGGGTGACGGAATAGGTCCCGAGGTTACCAAGGAAGCACAGCGTGTGCTTGAAAAAATCGGAGAATTATACGGTCATTCATTTGAGTTTACGGAAGTTTTGGCAGGCGGCATAGCAATAGATACCGTCGGTGAATGCTTACCCCGGGCTTCAATAGACAAATGCCTTAATTCGGATTCCGTTCTTTTGGGTGCCGTAGGCGGCCCCAAGTGGGAAAACGTACCCGGTCCCCAGCGTCCCGAAAGAGCACTTTTGGGGCTTAGAAAAGCAATGGGACTGTATGCAAATCTTCGTCCTGCAACCATTCACCCCGCACTTATAGACGCTTGCCCCATAAAACCGAGCATAATAGGCGACTCTCTCGATATACTCATAGTCCGCGAGCTTACGGGTGGTATCTACTTTGGCGAAAGAGGCAGACGCACAGGCGAAATGGGCGAAGAAGCATATGATGTTGAAGCATATAATGTTGCGGAAATAAAAAGAATTGCAATTTCTGCTTTTGAAGCTGCAATGAAACGCAATAAGCGTGTTACAAGTATTGACAAATCAAATGTTATGGAAAGCTCACGCTTGTGGAGAAGCACGGTAAATGAAGTTTCGATGGACTATCCCGAAGTTACACTCAATCATATGTTTGTTGACAATGCCGCAATGCAGCTCATTCGTGACCCCCATCAGTTCGATGTAATACTCACAACAAATATGTTCGGAGATATACTTTCCGATGAAGCAGGCATGATAACAGGTTCAATAGGTCTTCTTCCGTCCGCAAGCTTAAGCTCGACATCTTTGGGAATGTATGAGCCCGTACACGGTGCGGCACCCGATATCGCAGGGCAGCAGAAAGCCAACCCCGTGGGTGCGGTACTTACTGCGGCAATGATGCTTAAGTACGCTTTCAATTTAAACGCCGAAGCCGACGCAATCGAAGAAGCTGTAGAACAAACGCTTGATGACGGTTGCCGCACGGCAGACATTGCAACTGAAGGTGAAACCGTACTTACAACAACTCAGATGTGCGACGAGATTCTCAAAAGACTCAAATAACCTGTTTATTGAGCAAAGCCCATTCACAGCTGTTGGTGAATGGGCTTTTTTGTCTATATAAACAGCACTATTTTTTTGCCGTCCCTTATTTTGTCGGTAATATTCTCATCCGCCTCCAAAAGGCTTTTACAGCTTATCTGAAAACGTTTTCCTATATCGAACAGAGTTTCGTTTTCACCGGGCGAATAAATGATTATGCCGTGAGGAACGTCTTTTTTTTCGCATTCGCATAGCTTATCTATTACGCCTGCACTTTCATTGTTATATAACTGTATGTCAAACATAAGCTTGAAGCATATGTCAAATGTTCTGTCTCTGCCGCTTCCCACAGCATCGGCATACAGTACCTTGACTCTTGAAAGTGTACCTTCCTCAACTTCGGCATCTCTTTCTATTCTGTACGGTATATCCTCCGCGAAAGTATGGAATATTCCGTTTTCGCACACGTATACGATTTTAAGATTCAATACGCCTTCGATTATTATTTTTCCGTCAGTCACCACAGCATTGGCTGAATTTGATGCCGCACTGCAAAAGAGCAGCCGCTCTGCCTCTTTCATGTCTTCTCTTATGCTTACCGTTTCGGTAAAAGTTTCCGTTTGTGTAAAACAGCGTTTTTCAAGCAGCAGATTCATTTTTTTGTTTTCACATTCAAAAGGCACTTTAGGCGAGTATGCATCAACGGGCAAAGCTATATTATTTTCCATGCACGCAAATACTTCTGCCTTGAGAAGTGCTTCAACAGCCACAAGCTCAAATTCCTCCCCTATTACACGGGCGGTAAGCTTTTCTATACTGCATCTTGCAAAAATATCCTCGCAGTTACCCTTTGTTTCAACCGTTTGAGTAAACTCAATGATATGCTGTGTCAATTTGTATTCGCCGTTTTTGTCCATATAGAGTATATGCACAACTATGTGTCCTTCAAGCTCTGCATCGGTACCGTTTCCAATCACCTTATCTGCTTCACAGTATCCCCGTGCATATACAACATTGGAAATATCCTTTATTTTAAGCTCATCTCTTATTCTGAAGTTTTCACCCCCTATCTTAAAAGTATTTAAGCAGGTAAAAAACTCGCTCTTTACCTCCGTATCATCAGGTCTTTGCATATCATCACTGTTTTTCACTTCATCGGTTGAGGTAACAACCAAATCCAAATCCACAACAGCATTTAAGCCTATTGTATCTTCCTTTAAATGCGTATCGAGATTTTGTATAACAGCCTGCAGTGACGCTTCGTTGCCTTCCTGTGCAAACTCTGCCGTAATCTCATGCTCAAGCCCTGCCCAGGAAGTAAACGAAACAAGCTGTCCGTCCCCATCCTCACATACTATATCGAGCCTTATTTTCCCTTCCGTTTTTACAGTTTGCTCAGCCGTATGCACGTTTGATATTTCTACCTCGCCCGTGCAGTCAAGAAGTTTTCTGATTACAACGCCGTCGGGGAACGGTATCTCACCCTGCACTAAAGCCTGCGTTTGTGTACGTCCTTTTAATGTTTTTACCTTTTGCCCGTTTAAAAATCCATCCATATTTCAAAAGCCTCCTGTTTCGGGATATGTATATACTTATTACGGCAGGCTCAAAAATATGTTTTTGCAGGATTTTGTTTTCAATCCTGCAACGCTGATTCTGTATTATAAGAAAATATCAGAGCTGAAATCCTTTTTTTACGCCATGCTTTTTTGCTATTTTTTTATCAATCTTTATTTTTGAAGTGGTTTTTCAGCAAAAGTTATCCACATTATCCACAGGGTTATCCACCGAAATTAGTATTTATCGCAAAAATCAATGTGGATAATCCACATTTGTTAAAACCTTGTTCACAAATTAAAAATAAAAACCGCACTATAGTTTGTGCGGTTTGTAAGTTTATTTCCCGACCTGATTTTGCAGGTATTTTTTTACTTTGCAAGATTCATTTCATCAAATTACATTTTTAATCTCGCTCTTTGTTTCCTTATCCCGTCCGTCATCTATTATAAGCTTATCTGCTACCAAAGCTATAAATTCGCCGTTTGTGGGCTTATCATTCTTGCCGTATATATTATAACCGAAGAGCTGGTTTATATTCTCTATTTTTCCTCTTGTCCATGCAACCTCGATAGAATGCCTTATTGCACGCTCAACCTTCGAGGCAGATGTCTGAAAGCGTTTTGCTATACCGGGATAAAGCTCCTTTGTTATTCTGTTTATAAGCTCGGGCTCGAAATATACCATGCGTATCGCTTCTCTTAAATAATGGTAGCCCTTGATATGTGCAGGTATTCCTATTACAAGAAATACAGCTGTTATTTTTTCGTCCAGCGTCTTAGGCGGTGCACTCATTGTGCATACCTGCGGACGGTTGGTATATGTGCTTTCAAGAGTATCAAGCATACGTTTGTATATGGTTTCGGGCTCAACAGGCTTCATCATAAAATACTTTGCTCCCAATGCACAAGCCTGGCGTACCATATCCTCATGTCTTAGAGCACTTGCCACCATTACCGCAGGCGGATTTTCGATTATTCCTCCGTTTATCTGCTCCAAAAGCTCGAAACCGTCAAGCACCGGCATTATAAGCTCCGTTATAAGCACATCATAATGTGCCGACCTCATTGCGTCCAAAGCGGCTTGTCCGTCTGAAGCCACGTCCACCTGTGCTATTTGCTGCTGCATCATCAAATAATCCCTCACAGAATTTTGAAAAACCTGATTTCCGTCTGCCAAAAGAATACGATACTTTGCCATTTCTTGTCCTCCTCGTTTGTAACTTGATAAATTAAAATGGTGTAATTTGCAATACATCGTCTGTATTGATTGTAGCATCGCATTTTTCGCATAGATAGAGCGGTAAAAGATAATCTTTTGTCGTTTTTTACACCTTGCCATGCATTATTTGTCATATAACAGTGACTTTTAAAACATTCAGTCGAGCAAAAATCCTTGTAATGTCTGGGTTTTCTCGTTTTTAGTGGTGAAAAAATTTAATATTTGTTCATAATTTGAGTTGTTGGTGACGATTCTTCTGTATTGTATGCCATTTTCCGTAAGGAACTTTTATCTTGATAAAATTAAAGGGCACCTTTTCTATCTCAGGCACCCCTTCAAAGAGCTTTTATATTTTAATCATTATTTACAGTGCAAGCTTCAAATCTCCGTCTTTTATCCAGCCCCATTTTCTCAAAGGCCATGCAAAAAGCGGGGTAAGTATTGCAGGAAGCACAAAGCATACGAGTATCATACCGAGCCACATATTCAAAGTAGGCTCCATTGTTGAAATTATGCCGATAGGTCCTACAAGACCGCAGGTACCCATGCCTGCACCGACTGCATTCGATTCAAGCTTAAATACCATTGTTGCAATAGGGCCTGTTACAGCCGCCGCAAGTGTCGGCGGTATCCATATTGCAGGATTCTTCATAATATTACCCATTTGGAGCATTGAAGTGCCGATGCCCTGTGCCAAAAGTCCGCCCCACTTGTTTTCTTTAAAGCTCATTACAGCAAAGCCTATCATCTGTGCACAGCAGCCTGCCGTTGCCGCACCCGCCGCAAGTCCGCCCAGCTCAAGCATTACGCACAAAGCGGCACTTGATATGGGAAGCGTCAATACCATGCCGACAACTACCGAGATTATTACGCCCATAAGCAAGGGCTGAAGCATTGTTGCCGTTGTTATAAACTCACCGAGCAGTTTCATGAGCTGTGACACCCAAGGCCCTATCAAAAGCGAAACCGCACAGCCCGATGCTATTGTTACGGTGGGAGTTACGATTATGTCAACAGGAGTTTCTTTTGAAACCACTTTTCCGAGTTCAACACCCACCAGGGTTGCCAAAAACGCACCCACGGGGCCGCCCAGAGTATTGCCTGCAAGACCGACAACCGCCGCAGACAGCATTACAAGCGACGGAGCTTTTAATGCAATCGCTATCGAAACGCCGAGTGCACAACCCGTTGCTCCCTGAGCATATTCTTTAAGCTGATTGAAAAACTCGATTCCAAGCTTATCACCAAGCGTACCGAATATGGTGCCCATAAGCAATGTTGCAAAAAGGCCGAGTGCCATTGAACCGAGTGCATCAACGAAATAGCGTTTCCATGAAACAACTATTTCTTTTCTTTCCAAGAAGGCTTTAAAAGATGATTTTTCATTCTTCATTCTTCCTTTTCTCCGTTTGAAAAAATAGATTTCAGTAAATGATAGTGCTTTTCGCTCAATAAGTCAAGAAAAACCGCTAAAGCAAGCGTATCCGCACAGCCCCCGGGACTTATATTCTTTTGAATAAACTCACAGTCAAGCACTTTAAGCCTTTCGATTATTGTGTTTATATCTTTTATATTATAGGAAGCTATCTCATTTGCACGCTCACGCATGAAATAAAGTGCTTCTTCGCCTCCCCTGTAAATCACATTTGTATCTTCTAAAGTTCGCATTATTTCAGCAAGGGTAAGCAGTCTTGCATCGTTTTCGCTCAATGTCTTTTTATACTCGCTCAAAACGTCTGCTGCGTGCCTGGCATTAGGGAAGCCCAGCATTGCCTCGCCTCGTATTCCCGTAGCACCTGTTTTTTGATACAGCATCTCGCCATGCGTTGCAGGATTTAGCTTTGCAGACTCAAAAGCCTTTGAAACGCCATCCGATGCAAGCTCACAAAGCTTTGAGCTTTCACCCATCAGGCACCGCCCCATATCGGAAAGAAGAAGCCCCAACGAATATATAAGCCCTTTATGTGTATTAACATTGTTTGTTGCATTATACATTGCATTTTCGGCATTTACACCTATTTTTCTAAGCTTGTGCATTATTTCTTCAACCGTTTTTTCATGCTCGCTTATACCGCACATAACAAACTCGTAAAAATACGGTCTTAACGCTTCTGTACTCTTTTTAAAAGTGTTTATGTCCATGTCGGTATGTGCACCACAGTTTTCTTTATCCACAAGTCCGGGCTTAGGTGTTGTTAAAACCTCTTTTTCCAATGCCTCGCAAGCATATTCGCTTAGTTTTTCCGCCGCAAAAGCAGAAAGAAGCTCGGTTGTTTTCTGTTTTATTGTTTCAAGGCCGTGTGCACGGCTTCTTGCACAGACTGCCGCCACATCAGAGCATATCAGACATTTTCGCTCCTCGCTCCTCGACAGCTTTTTGCCGTTTACATCAAGCACATCAATATCGAACAATCTCGATACAGCACTGCTGTTTTCAAGCTCCACCGCCATGCGTTTTATCTCATGCACATCGCCGTCCATAACATAATACGCACTGCAGCCCGTAACGCTTGAGCATATTTCTTTATGCTTTATTTTAAACGGCATTGCATCAAGCAAATGCGTGCCGCACATAAACGCAAACTCAATAAGCGGTGAATTTTTGACCTCGCCTGCAATATTCATCGTAAAGCAAACAAGCGGCAGTTCATATTCTTCTATGAACCGACGCTGTTTTTCAGCTCGTTCTTCACGTGCATCAAGTATTTGTTTAAGTGTTGCTTCTGATATATTCATACACTATGTTCGGCACTGCCTGCCGCACCGAGGTAAAATCTTTCTGCATTATTGCCTGTCTTACCTTGCTTGCACTTATACCGTCTTTTCTCTCGATCTCTTTTACTTCTATTCCGTTTTGAGGGAGTAACTCTTTCATTCTTTCATTATATAAAGCAGTGACTTTGCAAAAAGGCTCCGTACCCACAAAACGCACCGTGATATTAAGTGCAGGAGCTATTTTCTTTGCAAAAAGCATTAAGTCAAGGTCTGCCCGAACATTTTCAACATTCGCTTTTTCCTTTATAAAATAGGTTGGGAAAGTGGCGTGGGATACAAGATAGCTCTCGCTTTTATGAACATATACATTTTTAAGATGCGAAACACATTCTTTGGCAAGCTTAAATCTTTCTCCGGCACCGAAATAAGATTTGTCCTCACTTACGATAAAAAGATAAAGTACATCACAAAGCGATGCCGCCGTTTCCACAAGGTACAAATGTCCGTTGGTAAACGGATTGCAGTTTGCAACTATCGCACCCACTGTTCCGTTTTTATGCACGGTAATGCCGTTTAAAAATTCGTCGATTCCGTGTTTCTTGTTTTCCATCATAAGCACGTCGTTTGTGCTGACTACCTCATAAAAACCGAGTGACGAAAACATTTCCCGATTTTTCGGTTTGGTATAAAGGAAAAGATGCTTTCTTCCCATATTATATGCTCTTGTCACAAGCTCGCTTACAATGCTTGCACAGGCACCGCCGCCCTGAAGCTCATCACTTACGGCAATATATTTTAAAACATTGCCCGAAAGTGAACCCGTGGCAAGTATGTTTCCCTGCCCGTCCTCAATTACGGCACAAGCTTCGGCGTCAAAACCGTATTCAAGCTCCATGCTTTCAAGAAAAGCCTTTACCTTTGAAAGCTTTCTTCCTTCAAGCGGTGAATATATTTCGACAAAATTCTGCATAGACAAAAAACTCCTGTAGCGTTAGCTTTACTTTACTATTCTTTTGTACTATTTGCAAGAGTATGACTTGTTGACCGAAAAACTCTTAGGGTATATAATTATTTTATATTTGCAAAAAACGGAGAATATTGCATGAACATAAGCGAATTATTCGGAGAAATGGTTTTCAACGAAACGGTAATGAAAGAAAGATTGCCGCTTGAAACATATAAAGCACTCAAAGACACTATACGTGTCGGCAGTGCACTTGATGAGGACGTTGCAGGCGTTGTTGCCTCTGCCATGAAGGATTGGGCTATCGAAAAAGGTGCAACGCACTATACCCATTGGTTTCAGCCGCTCACGGGAATAACCGCAGAAAAGCACGACAGCTTTATTGCTCCCAAAACAAACGGCTCCGCCATAATGGATTTTTCGGCAAAAGAGCTTATCAAGGGTGAGCCCGATGCTTCGAGCTTCCCGTCCGGCGGTTTGCGTGTAACATTTGAAGCACGCGGCTATACGGCATGGGATCCCACAAGCTATGCTTTTATAAAAGATGACACACTCTGCATTCCCACCGTATTTTGCTCATACAGCGGTGAAGCACTTGATAAAAAGACTCCGCTTCTGCGTTCAATGCAGCTTATAGACCGTGAGGCACTGAGAATACTTAAGCTTTTCGGTCATGATGATGTCAAGCGTGTTAATGCCAACGCAGGTGCGGAACAGGAATATTTCCTTGTGGCAAAAGAGCTTTTCGATTTAAGAAAAGACCTTATATTCTGCTCACGCACACTCTTCGGTGCGAAGCCGCCCAAGGGGCAGGAGCTTGACGACCATTATTTCGGTGCATTGCAGATAGATGTAAAACGCTTTATGCGTGATCTCGACAATGAGCTGTGGCGTTTGGGCGTATATGCAAAAACAGAGCATAAAGAAGCCGCACCCGGTCAGTATGAGCTTGCACCCATATACAGCGATGTAAACACCGCAACCGATCATAACCAACTTACAATGGAAATAATGAAGAAGGTAGCACTTCGTCACGGTTTCGTATGTCTGCTTCACGAAAAGCCCTTTGCAGGCTTGAACGGAAGCGGCAAGCACAACAACTGGTCACTTGCAACCGATACGGGCAAAAATCTGTTCAGCCCCGGTTCATCACCGCAAAACAATATTCTCTTCCTGCTCTTTTTGTGTGCGGTAATAAAGGGCGTTGACGATTATCAGGATTTGCTTCGTGCTTCAATCGCAAGTGCAGGGAATGACCTCCGTTTGGGAGCACAGGAAGCACCGCCGTCCATAATCTCAATATTCCTGGGTGATGATTTGGAGCATATTCTTTCAAGCATAGAAGCAAAGGAAGACTATGAGGCAATCGAGTCACGCATACTTGAAAGCGGCGTTAACGTACTTCCGCACGTCCGCCTTGACAATACCGACCGCAACAGGACAAGCCCCTTTGCTTTTACCGGGAATAAATTTGAATTCCGTATGCCGGGTTCAAGCCATTCAATCGCCGATGCGAATACCGTTATAAACACGATAGTTGCAGAATCACTCCGCACATTTGCAGATGAGCTTGAAACAGCAGAAGACCTTAAAGCTGCATCATTCAAGCTTTTAAGAAGAACGATACGTGAGCATAAGCGTATACTTTACAGCGGCAACAACTATTCTGAGGAGTGGGTAAAGGAAGCCGAAAAACGTGGTCTTTCAAATCATCCCACAACGGTTGATGCACTGCCAAGCTTAATTGCACCCAAAAATGTTGAGCTTTTGACAAGGCACGGCATTTATACGCAAAGAGAATTGCAGTCCAGATACGAAATATCACTTGAAAGCTACGCAAAGCTTGTACGTATTGAAGCCAATACAATGCTTGAAATGACAAGAAAAGAAATTTTCCCTGCCGTGCTTGAATATGAAAAGCTTCTTTCGGACACCATAAACAGCAAGAAGACAGCAAACAGCAATATTTCAACACCGGAAGCCGACCTTCTTTTAAGAATATCCGTTAAAATGGATGAGTTATATTCGTCCTGCACAAGCTTAAAGGAAGCTATTACAACGGCATCGGGTATAACAAACAGTCTTGAACTTGCACAATATTGCCGTGACAGCATACTTTCAATAATGGACAGTGTGCGTAGTGCTGCAGATGAGCTTGAAGAATTGACTGCAAAAGAGTTTTGGCCGTTCCCCACATACGAGGATCTGCTTTTCAACTTCTGACAGCCCGCCATGTTACATTTCATGCAATTTTGCCACGCTTGTCTTTTATCTTGCGTGGTTTTTTTGCAAAAATAATGCTTTTTCTGCAAGTTTTCACGCAAAAACTTGCATTTTTTATTCATTTGTACTTGATTTTGCACAGTGAATATAATAATATTATTCCAATGTGTTTTTGCCGTTGCGAGAGAGTGGTTTCCGTCACCGACGGCAAAAGCGAACTTATCGTCTTTTCCATACTTTGAAATTAGGCGGTCGCTATCTAAAAGTTCTAAGAATTTTTCCTTTATTCCCTCGGCGGGGACAAAGTAACCC
>JAZNWT010000125.1:0-3226 GCA_045593465.1 Clostridia bacterium | reverse complement strand
GTTGCATCAAGCTTCAAAAGACAGATGTATTTTGTGGCAAGTGAGCATATCTCTCGTTGGAAGGTTGCCTTCAAGTTTGTAAACCATATATTTGCACCGATACTGCGTTACAAAGGCTCGGTTGCCTCATCAACAGTGCTTGACGTACTGAGAAAAGTACGCAACGGTGACAATGTATGCATATTCGCAGAGGGTGCTCGTTCATGGGACGGTATAACAAATCCCATACTTCCCTCAACGGGGAAAATGATAAAAAGTGCAAAATGTGCCCTCGTCACCTATAAATTGGTGGGCGGTTATTTTATAAGCCCGAATTGGAGCACAAGCAATACCCGAAAAGGTTATTTCCATGGTGCACCCGTGAATGTTTACACAAAAGAACAGCTTGCTTCAATGAGCGTTGATGAAATAAACGAATGCATAAAGAATGACCTTTTTGAAGATGCTTACGAAAGACAGCTTAAAGACAAAAAGCGTTACAAGGGCAAAAACCTTGCTCAAAACATGGAAAACCTTTTGTTTATTTGCCCCAAGTGCAAAAAAATCGACACCATGCATTCAAACGGCGATACGGTTTCGTGCCGTGAATGTGATTTAAGCTTCACTTACGATGAATACGGCATGCTTCACTCACTGCCGTTTGAAACAGTAAAAGAGCTTTATGCGTGGCAAAAAGCCGAAGTAGAGAAAGCCGCAAAAAACGGTACAACCTATTTTTCCGATGACGCATCACTTTCCGTTGTTGCAAAGCACGAAGAAACATTCTTAACCAAAGGCAGGGTTACGCTTTCACAGTCGGGTTTGTCGATAAACGATATAAGCATACCGCTTGAAGATATATCCGAATTGGCAATGCATGGGCGGCACGCTTTGGTATTCACCGCAGGCGGTACTTATTATGAGCTTATTATCCCCAACGATTCAAACGCATTAAAATTTCAGTTGCTTTATGAAGCATTAAAAAGCACAGCAAAGTGAGGTAACACATGGATTTTTCATCAGCTAACACATCTCTTTGGAGTCCAATAATCCAAATAGGGATATTGGCAGTACTGATACTTTTTTCAAACATATTGAGACGCAAGCTTCCTTTTATCAAAAAAACGCTTATGCCAACTGCGGTTCTTTCGGGCTTTATACTTTTACTGCTTCGCTATTTTAAAATCCTTCCCATAGATACGGTTTTTCTTGAAACTTTAACTTACCACGCACTTGCACTCGGGTTCATTGCAATGTCGCTCCGTGTACCCGAAAAGAGCAGTAGTTCTTCCGCACTTATAGGCAGTAAGAGCGGTGCATTGATAGTCAGCACATATCTTGTGCAGGCAATAGCAGGTCTTGTTGTAACGCTTCTTCTTGCATACACGATAATGCCCGACCTTTTCAAAGCAAGCGGCATACTTCTCCCAATGGCATACGGTCAAGGTCCGGGGCAGGCAAACAATGTCGGTGCAACATATGAAGCACTTGGCATGACGGGCGGCCGCTCATTCGGTCTTTCACTTGCCGCCGCAGGTTATCTCTGTGCCTGCACAGTTGGTGTTATATACATAAGTGTACTCAGTAAAAAAGGCAAGCTTTCTATTTCAAGAGAAAAGCACGATGTATCGGGTTCGGTCACAATAGACACATATCAAGACGAAAACGAAATCCCCATTTCGGAATCAATCGACAAATTAAGCATACAGTTTGCACTTGTGTGCATGGTTTACTTGCTTACATACCTTGTAACACATGGAATAACAGCACTGCTTGATGCTGTTGCACCTGCACTTGCATCCACTGTTTCAACGCTTCTTTGGGGCTTTAACTTCATAGTCGGTTCTGCTTTGGCAATACTTTGCCGCTCACTGTTCAAGGGGCTCAGAAGTGCAAAGATAATGAAAAGACAGTATCAAAACAATTATCTTTTGAGCAGAATTTCAGGTCTTGCTTTTGATCTCATGATAGTTGCAGGTATTGCGAGCATAAACATCGAAGACCTTCAGGGCTACATTCTGCCATTCATAATTCTTGCTGTCTTAGGCGGCGTATCAACATTCTGTTTCCTGCTCTATATGTGCAAAAAGCTCTATCCCGATTATTCAAACGAAGGCTTTTTGTCCATGTACGGTATGCTTACAGGTACTATAAGTTCGGGAATACTGCTCCTCCGCGAGGTAGATCCCAACTTCAAAACACCTGCCGCAAACAATCTTATAACGGGCAGTTCTTTCGGCATCATATTCGGTGCACCCATGCTTTTGCTTATAAGTCTTGCCCCAAAAAGCGAGCTTATGACATGGATTGCACTTTTACTTGTCTGCATTTATCTTGTTATTTTGCTTTTATTCATGTTTAAAGCAGGAAAAAAGAAAGAAAAATCAAAAAAGTGATATACTTCACGGTTTAACAAGTCATACCTGACTGCATTTATCTCTTTTCGGGAATACTGTTTTTAAAACAATAAAAAGGAGTATTTTCAATGAAAACAGATAAATTCGACAAAGATACAATGCCCATGGACGAAGACCATATGCAAACAGCATCTGCAACCGATTTTACGGGGCTTATTCCGGCAGGAATAACCTACGATGAAGAAGCGGATATATACGATGAGCTCTGCCCCTATCTTCCTCCACGAGCATACATTCAGGGTTTTGGAGATTTAGAAAAATAAAAAATGAGGCACAAAAATGTGTCTCATTTTTCATTTCATTTCTTTTCAGAACAATTCGTCCTGATTTGCGGTTTTAATACCTGCACTTGCAAGTGCCGCCGCCGCTCTTTGATTATCATCGACACGGAGTATTATGTAAGCGGAATCAGGCTTTTTGGACAGGAAAGCATATGTGTATTCAATTACAACATTAGCTTCGCTCAATACTTCCAAGATTTCCGAAAGACTACCTGCCTTATCTGAAATTCTTACAGCAAGAACATCTGTTATGGTGATTACATAATCGCCCTCCTTGAGAACCTTTTGTGCAAGCTCCATATCATCGCATATTATACGGAGTATACCGAATTCGGAGGTATCCGCTATTGACAGTGCTCTCAGATTTACATTATGGTCTGCAAGATATTTTGAAGCTTCTGCAAGCTTACCTTTTTTGTTTTCAATAAATACCGAAATTTGTTTTACGCTCATGTGTGCAATTTCCTTTCTGTATTATTTTTCAATTTCAATCAGTCATGCAGCTTTCTCTTGTCTATAACACGAACTGCCTTGCCCTCGCTTCTTGTT
>JAZNWT010000124.1:0-8922 GCA_045593465.1 Clostridia bacterium | reverse complement strand
TTATAGTAGGATCGGTTATTTCCACATCGTTAGCAGTGAAAAACTTAACTGAGCCATCGTCATAATGCTGTATCTTTATATCAACGGGAATAGGTTCCGGTTGAGGAGTGTACGTAGATTTTGTGTAAGTGTTTGTGCTACGAGATGATGAGCTTCTACTTGAAGAAGATTTGCGAGATGATCCACCCGTTAAATTTACTCTCGTCGATAGTCCAGTACCAGGGATACCGAACGTTGCGGATGATCCTCGTGTTCCGGTGTTGAAAGAAAATCCTTTGCCACCAAAAGAGGTACTTACACCTCTCTTTGAAAAATTCACTTTTACACCCTTACATATTTTTATACTTTTGTGAAATCTGATAGACACAGAGATACCCTCCTTTACGCTTTTGTTCCTATATCAAATGATGCAAAACATCTGCAAACTTCACAGTTGCATTTATCGAGAGGAGGATAATTATAGCCAATTACGGCATCTAAGGCATTAAATGATTTTCCCTCCATATCGGAACATACAGAGCACACACACTCATCTTTGCAAGTCCTAATTGTATATGTATATACCAAATCGCTACCTTTGAATTTTTTCGCAGTTTCTTTTGCAACAATTAAATCATCAATCGCTCTAATAATCTTAAAGCACTTATGGACAACAGAAACGGGTAACTCAAAATTAATTCGTGTTTTGAAATCTTTTGATGCGGTTTCCGCACGTGTACCATAGAGATAATATAGAAGCATATAACTTTTGAGTGTAGCATCATCTAATGGCACAAGCGGGAGTCTCACTTTATGCTTAAAAAACAAATCGTATGATTTGTAACTTGTGTGGTTGATGGCAGGAGTGTGTCCATTAGCAGTTAGGATCTGCTCTGCTTGGGCATACTTTTTCTTTTTTACCAGTAAAAGAGCTTCATCAAAACCTTTGAGTACAGGAGAATACCTATTTTCAAAATCGTCATCGCTCAGTTGTTCTGATACGAGAGTCTGTCCTGCGGCAGACAAAACATAATACTCGTCAGAAAACACTTTTCGTATCTCTTGCTCGTCAACATTGTTGAGAATAATTTCGATAAAAGCACTTTTAGGAGATTTATACTTAATTCCGTATTGCACCGCAAACTCTTTAAGTTGGCTAACAGCGGCTTTGTTCAAAACAAATTCTATCGGAGCTGTTTCCAATAAGCCATCTTCCAAAAACCTATTTATTACGGCAACAACATCGAGTAGATGGTTGTATGTAAAATAGCCAGGGAACGAATTGTTTTTGTTATGCCCATCCGCATATTTAAGGAGCATCAATTCGCTCTTAGAATGTTTCATCATAACAACCTCCAAAATAAAAAAGTGCGTGACCGAAGCCACGCACCGAAAAGCGCAACTCCGATTGTCGCCAAACAAAGCTCAAACAGAAAAGGTTTCCCTTATTACCATCCGAGTGGAGTTGCGTTTTTACCGAACGCTAATCGGATGATAAGCACAAAAGGGTATAGTACCCCCCTTGGTATAAAAGTAGACCTTTTCGTTATTTAGCTTTGTTTGGCAAATATATTATACCACATTTTTTCAAAAAAAGATATGACTATTTGAAAATTTTTCAAGAAACTTCTTGACTTTTGCGGTTTTTTGTGGTAGCAGCCGTTGACAAAAACGGAATATTTGAAAATTCTGTCCAACTTGGTCAGAATTTTTTTGAGAAATAATTTGTGAAATGAAAAAAGACTTTCGTGGGAAAAAGTCTTTTTGTCATAGAATTCAGTAAGTTTGTGATTACGCCCTCTCGATTGCTTCAACTATGGACAAAACGGTTTTGAAATCGGAGATATTGAACTGTGAGAGGGGAAGCTCTTTATTTAATGCCTGAGAAAGCTGTGAGAGCATTGTGACTGTGGAAAGAGAGTCTAAAATTCCGTTTTCCAAAAGGTCGAGGTTGGGATCCTCCTGCAAGTCGCACTTTTCGATGCCTGTTATGCTTTCAAGTGTTGTTAATACGGTATCTGTAATATTCATTTTTGTTCTCCTTTGATTATTGAATTTATGGTTGCATCGGGAGACTGTGCGATGATTTCAACTATTCTGCACAGCTCTTCTTTTGCTTTGAGTATCTGCTCACGCTTAAAACGTCTGGTTTGATATGTAAGGTTGATTTCAACGCGTTCGCCCTTTACCTCTAAAAATGCACAGTAGAACTGATAAGGTATCGTTTTATAGGGAAGACGCTTGGGCTCATATTTTGAATGTGCGGTTGTGTTTCCGTATTCCATTGAACTGAACATCATCCAACCGTGAAGGAAATTGAAATTGTTTTTGAAAGCTTCCTTATATGAAAGCGGAGTTTGTTCGCCCGACGAAAGTTTGCCGTGTGAAAGATACTCTAAAAATGCCATATATTGATTTTTCAGAAACTCTCGAACGGTTAAGCCGCCGTTTATATCGTAGAACATGGGAACGGTATTCATCATACAGCCCACCGTTTGCTTGAGGGGGAATGTTGTTCTGCCGTGCGTGAGTGAGTATATGCAGAAATTATCCGCACCCGTGAGCGAGTTTACGGTTAAGGCCACGAGCGACATGAACAAAAACTGCAATGAAAAGCCCTCGTTTTTGCAAAGCTCGCACAGCTTCTCGTAAGCTTCGCCCGAAAAAGATACGGTTTCTTTTTCGGCATCGCCGTGTGCGGCACGTTTGCCGGCAGGGAAGCTGTAGTGCCGTTGATTGTTATAGCAGTGCTTCCAAAATGCCAAGTCCGTTTTGTGCTGCTGAGATATCTTGTATGCTTTTTCCTGCTCGAAAAAATCAGTAACCGAATAAAGCTTTTTGGGCTCCTGTGGCGTATTGCCCGATGCAAATGCATCATAAAACTCTTCAAGCTGTTTGAATATGAGATTCATGCTGAAGCCGTCGGTACAGGCGTGGTGCATACGTATCACAAGAGCACCGCAACTGCCCATATCGGCAAGTGTTGCCCATACAAGATTATCGGCAGTCATTTCTATTTTATACTTGTCAATCGTATCAAGATATGCGTCAAATTCCTGTCTTGAGCCCAATTTTACTCTCGGCAGGGAATAGGAAGTATATTCTTTTATATATTGATAAAGATGCAGACCTTTTCTGAATATCTTTAAGCGGAGTGCATCGTTGCGTTTGATTACAAGCCAAAACGCTTTTTCCAAAGCTTCATAATTGCAGTTTGACGGAATGAGAAAATAGGAGCTTAATATATTATTCTCTTTTACGTCGTTTGGAGTAAGCGTAAATATTTGCGATGTCATCATCATGGCTTGGGAGCCGCTTAATTTGTATATCTTCTTGTCCATTACTGATTAGTCCTTATTCGCAAGCTCTTTCAGTGCTTTGCGGTCTATCTTTAAATTTATATTCTTGGGAAGTTCGTCAACAAAAACTATTTTTTGCGGTATCATGTGGGATTCGACACGCTCCTTTAAGCCGCTTTTTATCGAAAGGAGTGCCGCCATGTTTGAAACGAGTGCATCTTCCTTTACCACATAAGCTACCAAGGAGGGGGTGGGTAATTCCTTGACGGTTACCGCACAGTCCTTCACCATGCTCAGCTGCTTCATATTAGCTTCAACATCTTCAAGCTCTATTCTGTTGCCGCCTATTTTTACCCGATTATCCTTGCGGCCTATGAAATAGTACAAACCGTCAACCCTGCGTACCAAATCCCTTGTACGGTATGATCTTTCGCCGTTTTCGTTTATAAAGAAAACTTCGCCTGTAAGTTCGGGCCTGTTCAAATAACCGTTACTTACACACTTGCCCGAAACTATCAGCTCGCCGGATATACCGTCTTCGATTATTTCCTTGCCGCTGTCGTCAACAATAATTGCACTTGCGTCTGCCATGGGCTTGCCTATGGGAAGTATTGCATCTTTATTTTTTAGCATATCGTCCGTTATGATGCATACCATGGGACCCGATGCAAGTTCCGTCATGCCATAAATATTGAGAAGTCTCAAAGACGGGAAACGCTCTTTTATAAGGCTTGCAAGCTCTGAAGATAAAGGCTCGCCGCCCATTGTTATAAGTGCTAAATCGGAGAAATGGGTATCGCAAAATTCATCCGATGCAAGCAGGCGGCGGAACATACTCGGAGTGCCTGCAAGCGTGTGCGGCTGAATATCTTTAAGGTGCTTCATGAGCAGTGCATGGTCGTGGATAATCGCACGTGCAACATTGTATAAAGCAACGCCTGCCGTTGCAAACATATAATATACGTTGTAGAACGATGCACTGAAGGCATAGGATGAGAACATTACCGTTCTTGTGTCCGACTTGGGAATTACGGGCGATATGACCTCGTGCATTTGCCTTATGCGTGTTTGAATGTTTTCCGCTGTTATGCGTACACCTTTGGGCACTCCCGTGCTTCCCGATGTGTAGATTAAGCATACATCGTCTTTTTCCTGCACATAATTGCTTTCGTCAACCTCACGTGAGGCATATTGCTCCGTGAGTGCGTCTAATTTTTCAGAGGTTATTATATCATAGCCGTCTTTGCCTATTTTTTCGGAAGCGGGGTTAAATATAACCCTTGCACCGCAGTCACACAAAACGGCATCGATTCGGTGCATGGGATAGTATGAGGGAATGACAACATACGGTCTTCCCGATTTGAGTATACCGAATATACATACGAGCATATCGTTTTCTTTATCGCCGTATATTGCAACAGGCTCCTTTGAGCTGCCGTAATTGTCAAGCAAATAAAGTGCAACTGCTTCGGATCGTGCCCAAAACGTGCGGCGAGAGATATATTTGTTTCCGTCAAAACAGGCGGTATTGTCGCTTTCGGCAAATTTTTTTAAACTTTGTAAAAACACGGTTCCCTCCGAGTGTGTAAAGCAATAAATATGGTCAACGTTTATTATAACATTAGTTTTTCTTTTTGATAAGCATATTGACGATAATTGAACCCAATGAATTGCCTAAAAGTATCAATATGAATTTGATGAGGTTTTCCATGCCGAAATTTATGCAGAGGTAGGGGAAATCAACAATGCAATGCTCGTATCCCGAAAGAATAAATGTCATTATGCAAAATACCGTGATGAGGTACTTTTTGCAATGTACGGCGATAAACATACATATACCGCACATAAAGCCGCGGACAAACAATTCTGCATAGCCTGCACTGAATTTTGAAACAGCGATATTCAGCATTGTTTCATAAATGCCCGACTTTGTGAAAAGAGCAAAAAGAGTGGCTGTGACACCCACTAAATTGCCAAGCAGCATGATAAGGAGCGTTTTTACGGGAATATCTTTTATATAACCTATTTTGCCCGTGTAAAGCTTTAAATCGCATTCGATTATTACAAGCAATGCGATTGAAAAAAGCATTGCTCCGACATACGGATTTTCGGCTTGTATATTAAGTGCAACGCCCAAGCCTATTAAAATGCCGCTCAATAAGGAATGCTTAATTGTGGTTTTCATAAAATACCTCAAAACATATTACATTAAGCATAATAATAAACCATTTGCGGCATAAATTCAACGAAAAGGAGGAATAAAAAGGCACTTTTAAAAAGCAGGTGCTTTCTAAGTGTTATTATATGTTAATGATGCAGACAGTCTTCCCCAAGGTGCGAGCATACCGTATTGTGGCTGCTGTTCCTCCTGATTGGCGTCCGTCATAGACAGCAATAATGAGTTCGGAACAATCTACCATGTAACGATTTCTTACCATATAACAGCTTTTTGAATACTTATCGGAATGTATTTTTATTATATCACAATCTTTAATAAGTGCTTGAAAATCAGTATCCGGCGTGTTCATTCTTCCCGAATATGGAATTGCGGCTTCTAAGGTGATATCATGCTTTGATTTTAAATCAGCAATAATTTCCGAAAATATTAAATCTGCACCAGAGGCAAAGCCGCTGATGAAATGCGTATAACCGTTTTTGATAGCTATAATGATTTCTTGCGTTAAGGCTTCTTTCACATATGTAAGTTTACTTACAGGAATGTTTCTGTGTCCTGTTATACAGCACGTATTTCTTTTATCCATCGTATATCTCCTAAAAATACAAGAGTTAAAACAACCCCAAAACAACTCTGTTTTTACATTATAACAGAATATAGGTCTAAAATAAAGCCATAATAGATTTATTGGAGAGCAAGTTATGAACAAAGATAACGAAAAGCATTTCGGACTTAGGGTTGACGGTAACATATTGGCGAAATTTCGATATGTTTGCAGTTACGAGGGACGTTCTGCAAACAGCCAAATTATTCAGCTTATGTTAAAATTCATTTCCGATTATGAAAGAGAACATGGGAAAATCGACATAGCGGAACCTAAATAAAAAGCGGCAGATTTTATTTAATCTGTCGCTTTTTGCGTGTCGAAAAAGTCCCATCCGGACTTTTTCGAGATAACAGCTTTTGCCTAAAACGCAAAAGCGTTTTCGGGCGGCAAAACTGCAGGGAAGAAAAACCTACGGTTTTTATCCGTTCTGCCGCACATGTCGCCAGAGCCGGACTGAAAATCAAGGGGTTGCTACCCCTTGATAATCCCCACGGAATACTTTCGCGACAGTCTGAAGCGGCAGATTTTATTTAACCTGTCGCTTCTTTTATCATTATACAGTTTATTCGCACATCTTTAAAAGTTCACGTGCGATATCGAATTTCAAAGAGCTGTATTGGCTTGTGGACGGAACTTCGAGCATTACGAGGACAAGACGTTCATCTTCTGCATCGACATCGGTTCTAAAGCCGGCAAACCATGAAATTTCACGGCTCTTGTCGCTTCCTATTTCGGCAGTACCCGTTTTGGCGGCAACGGTGCAGCTTGTTACTTTGAGCTGACGCCCCGTGCCGTTGTAGTCACGGCTTACAACGTGTTCGAGCATTGGGCGTATCGTTGAAACGGCATAGCTTGATATTACGTCCTCACGCCAGACGCTTTCTTGGGTTGTGCTTACAACGTCGGAAAGTATGCCGCTGCTTAAACGTGTACCCTTTACAACACGTGGAACAACTATATCGCCGCCGTTTGCAAATGCCGAGAATGTTGCGGCAAGCTGGAGGGGTGTTACAAGGATTTCTCCCTGACCGTATCCGCTGTCGGCAAGCAGTTTTAAAGTAAGCTCTGTATCTTCGTTTATAAGCTGAGGTGTGGCTACGCTTATGTCAAAGTCGATAGCTTCCTCAAAACCGAGTTCTCTTAAATATGTGAACAGCTTGTCCTCGCCGAGTCTTAATGCTGCATCGGCAAAATAAATATTGTCCGAGTTTATTATTGCGTTGTGCATATTGAGTGGCTCTGCACGCACATTCATTTCGCTTCGCTTGATTGCAGGCCATATCCATGTGCCGTAGCTCATGGGTGTCCAATAATCGTCATCTATATCGCCCTCAAACACGTGACCTGTTGAAAGCGTGTTTGTATCAAGAAGTGAAGCGGCAACAAATGATTTTAATACTGAGCCGGGAGGATAAAGCCCTTGAGTTATGCGGTTGAAAAGAGGTTTTGCGGCATCTTCGGTGAGCTTTGAGTATTCACTTGAACTCATGCCGCGTGCAAATGCGTTAAGGTCGTATGATGGATATGAACACATTGCCTGTATTTCGCCTGTTTTCGGGTTCATTACAATTACGGCACCTGCTGTTGTTTCGCCGAAAAGAACAAGCTTCGTGACTTCTTCGAGTCTTGATTGAAGCGTCATGTCTATTGTAAGCTCAATATCAAGACCGTTCTGGGCGGCTTGAGTGTATAACGTCTTTCGATTTGTTCCCTCTTTTGTGCAGATAAATATCATTCTGCCGTCTTTTCCGCGAAGTTCTTCTTCGTATTGAAGCTCCAAGCCTGTTTTGCCGACTATGGAATCTTCATTGTAAAGACCGTCAAGCTCACTGCGTCCTTCGTTTAACCCGGCTATTTTTTGCTCAAGCTCTTCATCGGTTGACGCGGTCAGCGGCCCTACATAGCCCACTATATGGGCAAGCATCGAATTATTGGGATATTCTCTGTGTGTGCCGTAGTTTCCGTGATCTATGCCTATTCCGTCTATCTCCAAAAGTGCTTCGGAAAGTGAGGGAGTAAGCTCGTCGGAATAAAACTCTTTAAGTACGGCAACATCGTTATATACCTTATCGAGGCATTTCCTGATTTCCGCTTCGTCCATATCAAGAAGCGGTGAAACCGATGAGAAAAAGAGGTTTTCATCTTCGATTTTAGAGGGTGAAGCATATACCGATATGGTTCCGACGGTTGTTGCAAGAGCCTCGCCGTCGGATATTATTTCTCCGCGTTTTGCACTTAGCTTTGCAACCCTTACAGTGTCGCCCCACTGCATTTCGGGGAATATCAAAGACGGTGACCATTCTATACGCCATTTCCCGTTTTCAAGCACTGCGGCAACGGAAAAATCGTTGGTGAAATCTTGCGTTTGAGTTGAATGGTAGGTGGCGGTATAGGTTGCTGTCATCAGCATTTCGCCGTTTTGTACGGATATATTCGAGTATGTTACGGACGAAACGCCAAGAGCTTCGAATATGGCAGTATGCTTGTTTATAAATTCTTCCTTTGAGATACGGGTTGAACGTTCTTCGCCGCTGTCGTTACGGCAGGACGAGGAAAGAAGCTCATAGGCTTCGCCATATTGACCGCTTTGCATGAGGTTTAAAAATTTCGTAATAACGTTTTCGGTTGATGCATTGCAGCCGATAACGGACAGCAAAGTGACCAATATAAGTAAAGAGGCTATTATTCGCTTCATTATTCATCCTCGCAATACGAATTGTTAATTACATTATAATTGCAAGCTCATTTCATGTAAAGCGTGCCATGCATTTGTAACAATCCGTTAATTTGACATATTGAAAGACATGATATAAAATGAGCTTCGAGTGGGAGGCTGATTGTATTGAAAAAACTTAAAGCCG
>JAZNWT010000123.1:0-2330 GCA_045593465.1 Clostridia bacterium | reverse complement strand
CAAAGACCAGGTCAGCTGCGTATTTGAATAGCCCAAAAATATTTATATTACAAGGGGATAAAAAAATGTTCGAGGACAAGACTTTGGTATGCAAGGATTGCGGTGCGGAATTCGTTTTCACAGCAGGTGAACAGGAATTCTATGCAGAAAAGGGTTTCCAGAATGAACCCACACGCTGCAAGGCATGCAGAAATTCTCGCAAGAGAGAGCGTAACGGCGAGAGAGAAATGTTCGATGCTGTTTGCTCACAGTGCGGTGCACCCACAAAGCTTCCGTTCGTACCCAAGAACGATAAGCCTGTTTATTGCAGTGCTTGCTTCCAGGAGCACAGAAGCAGATAATCAGATTTATGTTCTAACCTAAAAGAACAGAACGCTCCACTTTTTTTGTGGCTATTTCCCTTGTTTCAATAAACATAGGTGATTTAGAAAAGCAAAATAAAACCGTATCAGTTATGATGCGGTTTTTTCTTGACAAATTATTTAAATGTTGTATAATGATATAGCTGTAAAGGAAAAATACTTTACAGTATGAAAGCGGTGATATGCTTGGATAATATAAAAATGTCCCGTTTGCTTGACTGTTACGGTGCTTTTTTGACACAGAGTTCGAGAAATGTGCTGGAACAGTACATAAACGATGATTATTCACTTTCCGAAATTGCAGAGAGGGAGAATATTTCCCGTCAGGGAGTGAGGGACGGTATACAGCGTGCAAAGAACACATTGAATGATATGGAATCAAAGCTCGCTGTTGTAGAGAGGACCGACAGAATGATCGCAAAGATAAAGCAGCTTGAAGATAATATGATGTCTGTGGGCGATCATGAAAAGTACGGTGCATTGCTTGATGAGCTTATGAGTATTTGTGAGGAATATTATGGCGTTTGAAGGATTGACAACAAAACTTCAGAATGTATTTAAAAAACTGTCGGGCAGAGGCAAGCTCACGGAAAAGGATGTCCGTGAGGCAATGCGTGAAGTTAAACTTGCACTTTTAGAGGCAGACGTTGGCTTTGCGGTTGTCAAAAAGTTTGTCAATACCGTTACGGAACGCTGTGTAGGCAGTGAGGTTTTGGAAGCACTTACGCCCGGTCAGCAGGTCATAAAAATAGTAAATGAAGAAATGACCAAGCTTATGGGTACAACCAACAGCAAACTTGAATTCGGTGCTTCGGTGCCGTCGGTAGTTCTTCTTGCAGGCTTGCAGGGTGCAGGTAAAACCACAATGGCGGCAAAGCTTGCTTTGCACCTTAAAAAACAGTTCGGCAAATCGCCGTTGCTCGTTGCTTGTGATGTTTACAGGCCTGCCGCTGTAAAACAGCTACAGGTAGTCGGTGAAAAAGCAGGTATTCCTGTTTTTGAAAGAGGACAGCAGGATCCCATCGAAACCGCAAAGCTTGCAATAGAGCACGCAAAACGTAATTTTAACGACCTTGTTATTGTCGATACGGCAGGCAGACTGCATATTGACGAGAGCATGATGGACGAGATAGCCGCCATTAAGGATGAGCTTAATCCTGCGGAAATACTTCTTGTTATAGATGCTATGACAGGTCAGGACGCTGTAAATGCGGCAAAAGCATTTAATGATAAGCTTGAGCTTACGGGTGTTATAATCACCAAGCTTGACGGCGATACAAGGGGCGGTGCGGCACTCTCTGTACGTGAGGTAACGGGCAAGCCCATAAAATTCTGCGGTATAGGCGAAAAGCTTACGGAAATCGAGCCTTTCTATCCCGACAGAATGGCTTCGAGAATATTGGGCATGGGCGATATGCTCACACTCATTGAAAAAGCTCAGGCAGTATTTGATGAAAAGAAGACGGCGGAGCTTGAAGAAAAAATGCGTAAGGCTGAGTTTACGCTTGAGGATTTCCTTGATCAGTTTACTCAGATGAAGAAAATGGGTTCATTGCAGGACATTCTTGGTATGATGCCGGGCATGGACGCAAGCAAGATGGGCGATGTGGAAATTGACGAAAAGCAGGTTGCCAGAATGGAAGCCATAATAAAGTCGATGACACCGCAGGAGCGAAGAAAGCCCGAACTTATAAATGCATCAAGAAGGCGTAGAATTGCCGCAGGAAGCGGTGTTCAGGTTCAGGACGTAAACCGCTTGTTAAATCAGTTTGAAAGCTCACGCAAGCTTATGAAGAAGCTTACAAACGGTGGTATGGGTAAGTTTTTGAAACGCTCAAAGGGAGCAAAGGGCTCAAGAAGGGGATTCCCCTTTAAATTTTAATCACGAAGTTCTAAGGTTTTGCCTTTTAACTAATAAATTAAAAAATTTTTTTGGAGGAAAGCTATGCTTAAGATCAGATTGAGAAG
>JAZNWT010000122.1:0-1800 GCA_045593465.1 Clostridia bacterium | reverse complement strand
AACATTTTCTTGTCACGCTTTCTTTACTTTACAATTAACCATACAGGAATTAAAATATAATTAAGTTTATCATTATATTTGAATATCAATTTCAGATTTTAAGTACGGAGGTTATTACATGAAAAAATTCGTATCTGTATTCTTGGTTTTCTCCATGCTACTCTCGCTTTTTTCTGTTTGTGCCATTTCATCGGCAGAAGCTGAAGACCTTGCTTTAACAATAGGCACAGTTTCTAACAAAAGCACCGAAACCAACACTTTCACGGTGCCTGTTTCATTAACTGCAAACGCAAAAGGCTTCTTGGACTTTCAGTTTACGGTAAAATATAATCCCGAAGTGCTCGAAGCAATCACAGCCTCCATACCCAACACTTCCATGCTTTTATATGCTCCCGATATGAGAGACCCCGAAACAACCGAAAAACCTTTTTTCATTGCTAACTCATCTCAAAATGACGGAGAAATAAGAGTTGCCATGATGGGTGTTGTAAGCACGAACGAAAACGGCGAAGTTGCTCCGCATATATTTACGGGTACAGGCACATTCATAAATCTTACATTTAAAATGAAGAGCGGTCTTTCAGAGCTTGAAGATGCACTTTCGGCTATCGAAATTTCAAAAGATGCTTCTGTTTTCACGCCTTTGCTTTTCCATTATGCTGACGGAAGCGACATTCCTTACGATTCCATACTTTGCACAAGCGGCGGTGTTGACATAAGCGACTGCAATCAGCCCGACAGCATCGAGATAGTTTCCAAAGGCAATACAGAGCAGTCGGGGGCTTCGATAACAGCCGTTTCATTCACCGCAACATATAAAGCATCATCCTGCTATGCTGTAAACAACACACAATGGTATGTTAACGGCAAGCTTGTTGAAGACGTTAAAGGCAGTTTATTCTCATTCATGCCCAACGGCAGCGGTAAATTTGAGATACAGGCAAAAAACGGCTCAGCCGTTTCCAATACACTCACGGTTAATGTAAGTGCAGCACCCACAAATACACCGTTTGTTCCCATGACGTCCCCCACCGTTTCTCCCAATTCCGACTTTGAATATTATATTCTCAATAAGCAGGCGGTCATATCCAAATACAAGGGCACATCGACATCGGTAGCTATACCTGCAACTTTGGGCGGTCTTTCCGTATGCAAGATAGGCAACGAAGCTTTCAAAAACCGCAGTGATATAACAAGCGTTTCTTTCCCGAATACTGTCGATGAAATAATGAGTGAGGCCTTCCATGGCTGTACTGCTCTCACGGAAATCACACTTCCTTCAAGTCTTTATTTCATACAAAATAATGCTTTTGAGGGTTGTATATCGCTCACACGCGTTGATCTGCTCAATTCATTTGTATGGCTGTATACAAACGCATTTTTAAACTGTGAAAAGCTCAATAAGGTATATTGCTATACCGAAACGCCGTTTGCAATAGAAACAGATGCTTTCTCAGGCACCTCATCGGAGCTTACTCTTTACTACAAATCAGATTACACACAGTATTGGTCACCCAACGGCGAAACAACATTTAACGGAATACCCATTGAACCTTTTGAAATGAACAAGCTCATGCTCACGCCTCAAAGCACATATGTAATTTCAAACGGCACACTTACCCAAGTATCGCCCAAAACAACCGTTGCTTCGCTCATCGGCAACTTCAGCGGCGGCAGCATAAGCGTAATCGACAAAAACGGCAAAGTTCTCGATATTGACGACATTGTCGGTACAGGAGCAAAAATAAGGCTTACAAACGGAGATACGGTAATTGACGAGCTTACTATTGCCGTAACAGG
>JAZNWT010000121.1:0-2815 GCA_045593465.1 Clostridia bacterium | reverse complement strand
TTTTAATATTCAATACTATATGCAACACTACCTCCGACCGTCAAAACGAAGCCATTGAGCTTGCAAAAAAATGCACTCAAATGATAGTGATAGGCGGAAAAGAGAGCTCAAATACAAAAAAATTGCTGGATCTTTGTGCAAAATATTGTGACAAGATTCAGTCATTAGAAAAACTTAGTGAACTAACTATTGAAAAAATTTGCAGTGATGATATAATAGGAGTAATCGCAGGTGCATCGACACCCGATTGCATAATTAGGGAGGTTATAACCAAGATGAGTGAACTTGAAAAGACGATGGCTGAAGAAACTGTCGTCGAATCCACCGTAACTGATTCAGTTGCAGCACAAGCAAAAGAAACAAAAGAGGAGGCTCCCGCAAGCAACGAGAGCGTGTCAAAGCCCGTTATTTCGGAAGCCGCAGCTACCGACACTGGCGACACGAGTTTCGCGGAAGCGTTTGAAAGTACGCTTGTTCGCATAAGAAACGGTCAGTTGATCACGGGTAGCGTCGTACAGATAGTCGATGGCGAAGTTTGCGTCAATATCGGCTACAAATCCGACGGGTTCATTCCCCGCAGTGAATTTTCTGCCGATCCCGATGCAGATCCCGAGAAAATGTACAAAGTCGGCGATTCTATCGAGGTAGAAGTTCTCAAAGTTAACGACGGCGAAGGCAATGTTCTCCTTTCCCGCAAGAACGTTGAAAGCAAAAAGCTTTGGGACGAGCTCATGCAGGATGAAGACATTCAGAACAAAGTATTCGACGCTGTCGGTAAAGAAGCTGTCAAGGGCGGCCTTATCGCATCAATGAGCGGCGTTCGTGCATTCGTTCCCGCTTCACAGCTCTCAACAAAGTACATTGAAAACATCTCCGATTTCATCGGCAAGCCCATGAAGCTTAAGGTCGTTGAAGTTGACAAGGCTCGCAAACGCATCGTTGCTTCTCACAAAGCAATCCTTCTTGCAGAAGCAGAAGAAGCTAAGAAAGAGCTTTGGGGCAAGCTTGAAGTCGGCTCCAAGATGAACGGCGTAGTAAGAAGACTTACAGACTTCGGTGCATTTGTTGACATCGGCGGCATTGACGGTCTTATCCATGTAACAGACGTAGCATGGGGTCGTGTAAAGCATCCTTCCGATGTTCTCAGCGTAGGTCAGGAAATCGAAGTTCTCGTTCGTGACGTTGACGTTGAAAAGCAGCGTGTATCCCTGGGTTACAAGCAGCTCCAGCCCAAGCCTTGGACAATGGCAGCTGAAAAGTACCCCGTTGGCACAATAGTAGAAGGCAAAGTTGTTCGTATAGTTCCTTTCGGTGCATTCGTTGCATTGGAGCCCACTATCGACGGTTTGATTCACATTTCCCAGGTTGGCGTAAAGCGTATTGCAAAGGTTGAAGACGAAATCAACGTTGGCGACACAGTTCGTTGCAAGATTTTGGACGTTAACCCCGAAGCAAAGCGTATCAGCCTCAGCCGCAGAGATGTTATCCTTGAGGAAAACCCCGAAATCGCCGAAGAGCTCGCAAAGGAAAAGGAAGAGCGTGAAAAAGCAGCACAGGAACGTGCAGCACAGCGTGCACAGCAGGCAGCAGAAAAGGCTGCAGCAGCAGAAGCAGCAGCTCAGGAGCGTGCAGAACGTGCAGAGCGTCGTCCTCGCCGTGAAGAAGCTGATTACAATCTTCCCCCCGTACAGTCCACAACTACTTCTCTCGCAGGCTTGTTCTCCGGTTTGGAGCTTCCTACTGAAGAAGAATAATAAACTAAATCAAAATTTAGGCACCTGTAGAAATACAGGTGCCTTTTTTATATTGAAAAATCCATGTTTTATTTTACGTTATTTGCTTTTTTCATATTTTTCTTTCGCTATGTTTATAAGCTCTCTATCGCTTTCGACATCTGCCGCGTAGGGGTACGTTCTTGCTTTCTTTTCAAATATCTTTTCCCACTTTTCGGCTTCTTTCACATCGCCTCTGACAAGCAATGCATAGGTAAACCTTGTTCGTATAACAGTTAAAAAGTTCTTCATTGAGTTCATAAACTTTTCCTGTTGCTTATTCAGTTTGCTCTCAATCACTTCTTCACGGTCTTCCCCGTCCCCTATCGCTTCGCAATAAATAATGTCGCAAACAAGCAAAAAAGAATGAATGCCGACCATATTCGTTCTTTCATTTATCATTTTATTCATCAAAGCCTTTGCTTCATCAAAGCGATGCATATCCATAAGTCTGTTGCATACAAACACGCCTTTTGTTGCGACCATTGTGTTATTCCGCATACTTTCAAACGGCGGAAGCGTAAACCATTCTTCGTCAATATCCTTTAAACGCACGCCCCTGGCAATCAATGAATTAACTTTTAATTGGAACAAAAAAGCCTGTCTTGCCTCTTTGTTTTTTGAAAGCATCAATGCATTATATCCGTCATTATCGACGCCGTTCGCACGAAGAGGTATTCCGTTTGTAAGTGCAAGCCCCATACCTATCACAGCGAGCATGATCAAGACACCGCTGAAAAGCAACGACGGTGATGCAAATAAATAAACCAAAAGGCATATTATTGCAGATGCCGCATTTGCTATACTGCCTCCGAAATTGTAAAGCATTACGGGAATATCTCCGTCTTGTCTTTCGGGCGGTATCATTAAGCATTGCCCGCCCGTACCTGCAATCGACATTCTTTTTATGCTATACTTGCCACCTTGCTTCAACAGCATGATACTGCCTATTCTAAATGACGAAAACTTATATCCGCTTATTAAGCCGAAAATAAGATGACCAGCTTCATGCAGTATCAGCTGTGCATAGAAACAAAAAATAA
>JAZNWT010000120.1:0-4110 GCA_045593465.1 Clostridia bacterium | reverse complement strand
GTTTTTGGCGTGCTTTTTGTTTAAGTAAATAATTAAAATCTAAATTTTAGTGAAAAAAGAATAATGTAGTCCGTTAAAAAAAGTGAATAGATGAAAATTGTTGTTATGCTATAAAAATGGGAGATAATTTATGGGATTGTTTGATATTTTTAAAAAGAAAGATTGTGAAATCTGTGGAAAAGAAGTTGGAATGTTTGGTTATAAAAAGCTGGAAGATGGAGAAATATGCAAAGATTGTGTTAAGCTCCTTTCTCCCTTTTTTGATGACCGCCGACATTCAACTGTGGAGCAAATAAAGGCTCAAATAGCATATCGTGAGCAAAACGCCAAAGAGCTTGAAAGCTTTAATCACAGCGTTGTGCTTGGCAGATATCAAAAAATGTTTATCGAGGTAATAAACGGTGTTCCAACACGTTTTGTAATATCTCATGACGATGATTATAAGGAAGAAAACCCCGATATTATCTCTTTTAAAAACATATCTTCCTGCAACGTGGATATAGATGAAAGCAAATCAGAGGAAAAATACACCAACGATAAGGGCGAGCGTGTGAGCTATAATCCCCCAAGATACGATTATAGCTATAACTTTAAAATCGATCTCGTTGTAGATAATTGTCCTTATTTTGACGATATCCGTATAAGGCTTAACTCATCTACGCTTCACCTCGAAACAGTTGAGGGAGGAAAAGGAGGAATTCTTGGCGGAATTTTTAGTCCGATAAGTAAATTTGATCCAATGCTTTATCCCGAATATCGTGAATATAAAAGCATGTGTGATGCTATTAGTGCATACGTTTCGTGCGGTCAGCAGGGTATAGTGTTCTCCGCTGTGGATGCGGCGGCATCATCAACACCGAGTGATGCTGCACCGCAAATTGAAAAAACAACGACAGAAACAACAGACGGCAGTTGGACGTGTACCTGCGGTAAAAAGGCGAGCGGAAAGTTCTGTTCTGAATGTGGAGGTTCAAAGCCTTCGACGTGGAAGTGCTTCTGCGGAAATGAAAACGTGGGTAAATTTTGTCAGAATTGCGGTTCGGAGAAAATCCGGCTTGAAGATATAGAGTGCAGCGAATGTAGTTGGACAGCAGAACCACAAGACACAGAAATACCGTTTTTCTGCCCGAATTGCGGAAAGAAATTTGACGAAAACGATATAAAATAGGTGTGTTATGTCTTGCGTAGAAAGTAATCCAATTCAAAATGAAAGAACGTCCTTCGAAATCGATCTTTTATCAACAGCAACTCAGCCAATGTCCTCAACCTTAACAACACACGCAGTGTTGCAGGAAACTGTTTACGGCTGGTTGAAAGGCACAACAATGTTTTTTTCCTTAACGGATATGGCAAATTTGACTTATGGTGATTTTGTTAACCATATAGGGTGCGAAGCCAATGAATACAGACTTGACCCACGCGGTAATTGCCGTGTTTATACTTGGTTTGCAACCGATAAGGAAAATGCAAAATTCAGTGCATTTTTCAAAGAAAATGAAAATGGCGAATGGACTATAAATGCAAGTGGTTCTGTTCAGATAAGCATGCCTGACGATTATCTGGAAAGGCATAAATCAAATATCAATGGCTGAATTTGACGTATGTAAGTAAGTACATCGTGATAAAAATCTTATAATAATAGAAAAGAGAATTAAATATGAAAATAACAGGCTTATGGAAAGTAAAAAAAGTTGGCATTTTTGACCCCGAACTTGGAATGCAGATGAAAACTGTTGAAGAAGTTTATGCCATGGAAGACTCAGAGGAAGTTACACAGGCAAAAGAAATGCTGGAAACATATTTGAAAGTGCTTGAAAACGGGACAATGAGAATAAGTATGTTTGTTTCCGAGGATATTATTGCTCAAGCGAAGGCCGAAGGAGAGGAAATTCCTCTTAATGAAGATGGCTCGGTTTCCTTGCAGGAAATGAAATGGAAAGAAGAAAACGGTGAGCTTTTCTATAATCTGGGTGATGAAGTAGAAATCGAGGGCGAAAAGCTTGACCCTTGGATAAAGGCAGAATTCGATGAGGACGGCTTGCTCGTGCTTACAATGATGGCTTTTGAAAAAGTTGAAGAATAAAATACGGAGGTTTTTATTGTGAAAAAACGAATTTTAAGCATGCTGCTTGCGATGATAATGGTTGCAGGAATAGTTCCCTTTTCTGCAATTCCGACAATTGCGGCAACAAAAACAAGCTATGAAGTATCCACTTGGGGCGAGCTGGAAAATGTTCTCACGTGGGATAGTGGAACAACGCCCATTACGATAACGGTGACGGCAGACCTTAATTGCGGTCACGAAAAAGATAGTGACGGACATCAGACCGTACAGATTATCGGCAACAAGACCCTTGACCTTAATGGCTATACGGTTCGTTGTGACGATAAGAGTAACTATAGAACGATTCCGGACGACAACTATAATTACGGTGACGGATACTATAACGGCGGTGTTGACCGCAAGTTGTTTGACGTTGTAGCGGGTGCAGAACTCACAATCAATGACAGCAGTGATGGAAATGGCTCTATTCAATACGATGGCTATATGATCGGCTATACAACAGGTGGTTTCCGTTATACGGATTGGAACGAAAAATCCATTGCCCCCGGATATAACAGAATAACATCTCGCGATATATTCGACGTTCACGGCACTTTGACTATCAATGGTGGAAGAATCGAAGGCGGACGTTCCAAAAGACAATGGCTTGCTATTGCTAACTATCATGATAAATACGGAAACTATTTAGGTGCATGGACCGGTTATGCGTATCAACAAATAGAGTCTACAGCCGTAACTTTGTACGAGAGCGGTAAATTGATTGTCAATGGCGGGTACGTTCAAGGACGTGGATATACAGCTATTACCGTTGCTTCTACAAAAAGCAGCGTATATATAAATGGCGGCACTATTTCTGCAAAAGGCGGTGCTAATGTATTTAGTTTTCTGTTCGCTTCTGACACCACGGGCTTAGTTCATGTAAAAAGCGGTCATTTTACAACCGAAACTTTAGATGCTATTCGTACCTACGATGATTCTGATCCTTTTGCCGTTGGTGCTTTGGGAGACATCACTTACATATGCCAACCCGAAGCTTATACAGGCAAGCTTGGAAAAATAAGAATCCCCGACGATGCTTGGAAAAATAACATCAATGACGTTGTAATTAAGGTTGGAGATACCACATACGAAACGTACGAAGAAAAAAATGCTCTCTCTCTTTATGACATTACAGACGACGTTTTAATTTTGCCAAAAGATAATGATGGTTTTAACCTCTCTTTTACAGATCAAAACCCCGAAATGCCTTTCGGCTGTGATACTTGGCACATATGGGCTGCTTACGGTAAAACATCAACTTATACCTTCAACCATTTGCCCCTCACTACAAAGCAAAAAAATGAAGGTTACTACGTTGAAAAAGGTTATGTTCTCCGCAACGCACTCGATAAATCTCTTGTAGCAAGCGAAAGCAAAAACGTTGGTGATGAAGCATTTTCTTTCGTTCATACGTGGGATGAAGTTGGAACGTTTACCCTTTATGAAACGCTCACGTTAAAAAATAAAGATGGTGAAACGGTTAAAACTGCAACAAACACGTTCCATATTTTTGTTCAACCTGCAGTGGATCACATTGCAATTACAACACCTCCAACGAGAACCCATTTTACGGCTCAGTTTTACAAAAGAGGTGGCTATGCTGTATCAAATTATTTTACAAATATCGGTATGGTTGTAACTGCCTATTATACGGACGGAACAACAAAGGACGTTACAGAATACGTTGACTTTAAAACCTTGCCAACTATTGAAGATACAAAAATTGCAATTTCATACACAGATCCAATTTTTGAAGAAGAACATTTTGCTTTCCAGCCCATAACGGTTGAAAAAGCGTATCAGATTTCTATAACGGACGGTGTGGCTTATGATAACGGGTCGGTTTACTTTGCCCCTGCGGGAAAAGCCCTTGACCTTGTTGTAACAAATAAAATGGACGTTGCTAAATACGAGTTTGGCGGCTGGAACGTAACCCGTGACGATACGGGCGAAGCTGTTGAGGTGAGCTTCAATCCCATTGGCAATATTTACAGCATTATTATGCC